>CAZQIW010000001.1:0-5273 GCA_964593845.1 uncultured Thermodesulfatator sp.
CTCCAAGAAGATACATACCAAGACTATTTTGTAAAGCAAAATGTTCTTCATCAACCTCATTTATATAAAACTCTCCATCTCTTGTATAAAAAATATTGCCATTTTCATCCTGCACTACAAAAAAGCCTTTTCCAGAAATAGCTAAATCAGTGGGAATATCTGTAGTAGTAAATCCACCCTGAGTAAAAAGAGGCCTGACACTTTTAATAAAACAACCAGTTCCTTTCTCTTCCATAAAAACCTCCTGGGTAGCACTAATTAGCTGATTCATAAATTCATATCTGCTTCCTTTAAATCCAGTGGTATTTAAATTAGAAACATTATCTGCTACCACCTTCATTCCTGTGCTCATAGTGCAAACTCCACTATATCCTGTATACATGGTCCCAAACAGACCCATTTTTCTAACCCCCTATTATTTCTTTTATATCTGTTAGTGAAATGTTTTCTGCATCGTTAATTACAAGCTGAGTATTATCTTTTTCTAACTTAGCTCCAGTTACCCTTGCAATCATAACAGGAGTAATAGGCTTTGTATTATCTCCTTCTGGTATAACAATAGAAAAAGTATAATTTCCATCAGGGACAGTTTCTCCATTCTCATCTGTAGCATCCCATTCAATTTTGTGAGTTCCTTCCTGTAAACTTGTAAGCTCTATTTTTTTTACTATCTTTCCTTTACTGTCCCTTATTACTATCTCTGCACTGTTCACAGGTTCATCTAAAGTAAATTCTCCTCCTAAAAACTTTCCATTCTCTACCCTTCCTATATTAGTTTCTACTTTTACTTTCTTTCCTATAAGACTTGAAGCAAAACTAATATTTAAAGAACCAGCCATATCCATTAGCTGTTTTAAATTATCGTTAATATTAAATAACTGATCTACCTGATTAAAAAGGGCAAGTTGCATAGCCATCTCATTGTTGTCTATAGGCTTCATAGGATCCTGATACTGCAATTGAGTAATAAAAAGTTTCATAAAGTCCTCTTTATCAAGAACTTTTTTAGGAACTCTGTTAAGGTCTGCTGGTTGGGAAACTTTATTATTTACATTCTCAACCATTTTTTCTCCCCCCAATTTTTTAAACTATGTAATAGTAATTTCCTTTGCTATTTCTAAAAACTTCTTTAGTCTCTTCTGCCCCAGAAGAAATACCTTCTATTTCTTCTATTCCAATTCTCCCTTTACCAAAGTTCTTTTCCTTGTGGCTTTTATCAAATTCTTTAGCAAAAGGGCTACTATCAAATCCAGTTCCCAAGGATAGCTGAAAATCTTTTAAATTAAGCCCCATTTCCTCCAAAGTATTCTTAATATGATGCAGGTGTGCTTTTAATTCATGTAAAGCCTCAGGTCTATCAACTTTAGCTATTATCTCAACTTCTTTATGCTTTACCTTAATCTCCAGATGCAAAGAACCCAGCTCAGGAGGCTCAAGCTTAATTAAAGCCTTTTTTTCTCCCTCTGGTAAAAGCTCCATTGTGAAATCCTTTACAAATTGTAAAAACTCCTGAGAAAGCTTGTGATCATCAACAAGTTTTACATGCTCCATCCTTACTATATGTCTATCCTCAATTCCATGATGGATAAAATGGTTTATAAAAACCTCAGCAGTTTTATTATTAAAATAAATTTTCTTTGCATTCTGGGAGGTAATTTTTTCCTCTTTATTTGAGTAAAAAATTTCCTGATTAAGTTTCTCTTTTTTCTCAAAAAGTTGCTTTTCCTGATAAAAAGGTAGTTTTTCATCCGGTTTATTATTTTTTACCTCCTTCAATTCTGCTTTTATCTCTTTACCTTTTGTTATTTCTTTACCTTTTATGTTTTTCTCCAAATACTTTACAGACTTTTCAACTAAATGAGCTTCTTTGTGCTGGTTGTTTAATTGCTGTAAATTAATATCTTCTTTCTTTATTATCTTTTTAGAAATCTCGGCAAAAGATATATCCACTTTCTTTCCAGTTTCCTTTTCCTGAGAATTCATTATTTCTTTTAGCTCTTTTTTTACCAGTTTATCAAGCACAAAAACTGCTTGTTTATCTTCATTTAAAAGATCCTTTAAAACTTTTTTAATAACTTCCAGAGAATTTATATCCTGCCCCTGTAAAGCTCTCTCATTTTCAAGTTTTTTCTGTATCTCCTCAATAAAATTCTGCAAAAAGTTTTCTTCTTTTTTACCATATGAAAAAGAATCCAACTTTAAATCTTTAAGTCTCTGATCCAGCCAGGAAAAAAATTCCCTTACCATTTTTTCAGAAAAATTTGAATCTAATTCCCCTTTTTGAGTAAAATTTTGAACATTTTTTCCATTATCATTTATTAATGCCCCACTCTTAAACAAAAAAAGATTTATTAAAACATTTACAAGAGTATTTACATCCTCTTCCACCTTTTCATTTTCTATTTTTTCATTACTTAAAAACTGATTCTCAAAAAGGTTTCCAATTTTTTCATTCCAGAGAAAATTTTCTTCTGCCCCCTTTTCAGAAATATTTTGTAATCCTTCTCCCCCAAGTAAGCTAAAAAGAAGTAACTGAAATATATTCACTCCCTCTAAGTTAGCACTGTTTAGTTCATTCGTATTTAAAGCATCTCCAGAGAAAGAAGATAAATCATTAATAAATAAATTTATTCTCATCTCCTTCCTCCATCCTCTGTGTTTTTCTATAAAAAATCAAAAAGTATGCCAAAAAATTATCTGCTGAAATCTTTATAAAATAAAGTTTTTAAAAAGAAAAAAAGAAGGAAGAGGGAGGAAAAATTTTCTTCTTAGTTAAAATGAAAAGGAAATTTTTTCTGGAAACAACTAATGTGAATAAAAGAGCTGGGTAAGGTAAAAGAAAATAGTTTTAGAAATAAGATCAGTCCAGGGTTTGGGATATATTCCTATAATTATGATGAGAAAAGCAGTAAGACAGGAGGGAATTAAAAAGGTAAGTCCATATTTATAATTCAACTGCAGTTGTTGATCTTCCATATAAATTACTTTCAGCACTCTCAAGTATGGATAAGCTCCTATTACAGAGAATAGGATAGCTAATAATGCTACCCAGAGGTATTTTGCTTTAATTAAAGCTATAAAAAGATAAAGTTTAGCAATAAAACCTGCTGTAGGAGGAATTCCTGCAAGAGAAAACATAAAAATTAAAATAAGGAAACTTCCCATGGGAAATTTTTTACTCAATCCAGCCATATTAGGAATATGTAACAATTCCTTTTTATACTTAGCAAGAAAAGAAAGCACACTAAATATTCCAATAGTCATTATCATATAGATCAACATATAAAAAACTGTAAAACTATATCCTGTATAATCAGCCGTAATTAGTCCAAGAGCAGCATATCCAGCATGGGCAATAGAAGAATAAGCTAACATGCGAATAATATTATCTTGCTTAATAGCCAGCACATTTCCCACAAGAATAGTAATTAAAATTACTGGAATTAATATTTTTCCTATTTCTAACTTTATTGGGGTAAACCCAAGAATAATTATCTTTACTAAGGTGGCAATAACTACAAATTTAACCAAAGAGGCAATAAAAGAAGTAATAGGTAAAGGAGCACTCTGATAGGCATCAGGTGCCCACATGTGAAAAGGCACAAAAGAAAGTTTTATAGAAAAACCTGCTAAGATAAAAATAAAAGCTATAAGAAGCTCCTTACTAAAATGCTGGGAAATACTTTTGGAAATAGTTGAAAGTATAAATGTTCCAGTAAAGTAATAAACCAGACCTAAACCAATAAGAATAAAAACACTTCCCAAACATCCTACTATAAAATACTTTAAAGCTCCTTCAAGAGAAGCTTTGTTGTCTGCATAGTTGAGTGCAATTAGAAAATATACAGGAAAACTTAATAATTCCATAGCTAAATAAATAGTAATTAAATCTGTAGCAGAAATCATTAAAAATGCACCTACAAGAGAGAAAAGTAAAAATCCGTAATATTCACCATAGTTTAAATGGGAAAATTGTTGAAGATAATTATAGGAAAAAAGAACTATTAAAAATGCTCCAAAAATTAAAAATAATTTAAGAGTTGAGGAATAAAAATCACTTTGATAAGCATAAGTAAATTCACCAAAGGGCGTAAAAAGCACAAATAAAGTTCCAAGAACAAGAGAAATTAAAGTTAAATAAAAGGCGTAATTCTTATTTTTAATAAACCTGTCAATTAAGAAAATAAAAGAGGAGATTAAAACAAATAAAATTTCTGGGAATATTACAGAAAAATTCAGGCTAATTATCATCCCCTCCTCCGTTTTTACCTAAGATTCATTAATAGGTTTTCTACAGAGGTTTTCATAAATTCCAAAAATAAATTAGGATATAAACCTATTAAAAACACCAAAATTACCATAGGAATAAGGGCTATCACTTCATTTGCTTTTAAAGAAGGAAGTTTTGCTATTTTAGGATTTACCCTTTCAAAAAAGACTCTTTGATAAAGCCATAGCATATAACAAGCTCCTATAATTACTCCCAAAGCTCCAAAAGCCACAGCTACTTTATTGGTTAAAAAAGTTCCTGCAAGTATTAAAAATTCTCCTATAAATCCATTTGTTCCAGGGAGCCCTATAGAAGCCAAGGTAAAAATCATAAAAAAGGCAGCATAGATAGGCATAACCGTAGCCAATCCTCCATAATCCTTAATAGCTCTGGTGTGGGTTCTATCATAAATTATTCCCACACACATAAATAGTGCTCCTGTTACTATACCATGATTTATCATCTGCAAAATAGCACCCTTTGTAGCTATAGGATTAAAAGAAAAAATCCCTAAGGTTACAAACCCCATGTGACTTACCGAGCTATAAGCAATAAGTCTTTTAAGATCATCCTGAGCCAAACAGGCTAAACCAGCATAAATAATAGCAATTACTGAAAGAGTAAGAATTAAAGGTGCAAAGTGTTCTGAAGCCCTTGGAAACATAGGTAAAACAAACCTTAAAAATCCATAAGCACCAAGTTTTATTAAAATACCTGCAAGTATTACAGAACCTGCAGTTGGAGCTTCGGTATGAGCATCAGGAAGCCATGTATGAACAGGCCACATAGGAATCTTTATAGCAAAAGCTAAAGCAAAGGCTAAAAATAAAAGTCTCTCTATACCAAAAGGATAATGTTTCCCTAAAAGATGAGTATAATCAAAAGTTCCAAACTTTAAGTATAAATAAATTATAGCAATCAGCATAAATACCGAACCGAAAAATGTATAAAGAAAGAACTTAAGAGTAGCATAAATTCTCCTTGGACCTCCCCATATACCAAT
>CAZQIW010000001.1:5373-32914 GCA_964593845.1 uncultured Thermodesulfatator sp.
AAAGAAAGAACTTAAGAGTAGCATAAATTCTCCTTGGACCTCCCCATATACCAATAATCAAATACATAGGAATTAGCATAGCCTCCCAAAAAACATAGAAAAGAAGTAAATCAAGTGCACAAAGAGTCCCAACAATAGAAATATTGGTAAAAAGTAATGCTAAATAAAATTCTTTAACTTTTTCTTTAATTGAGTTCCAGGAAATTAAAATACACAACAAAGTAGTAAGAGTAGTTAAAGGAATAAATAAAATGCTTATACCATCAACTCCCAAGAAATAATAGGAATTTATAAAGTCTATCCAAGGTTTTTTCTCTACAAACTGAAATCCTCCTCTGGAAAAGTTGAAATTTAAAAGAAGTATTACAGATAAAACAAAATCAATCAGTATGGTAACTAAGGCTATCCACTTAATTACTCCTTCTTTTTTTCTATTTACTAAGAAAATTAAAAATATTCCTACAAGAGGAAACCAGAGGATCCAGGAAAGTATATTTTCTAATAATAAATCCATACCCTCTCCCCCATTTACCCTATTTCAAATCCTATTTCAAACATAAATAAATCAGCAGATAAATAATAAGACCTATTAAAATAAAAGTGTTGTAATAATTAATAATCCCTGTATGAAGATACCTTAATCCCTTTCCTCCAATGCTTACTAACCAGGCACTTCCATTTACAACTCCTTCTATAATAATATTGTCTGAAATCTTACTCACTATCCATTTTGCAGTCCAGAGAGTAGATCTTACAAAGGCATAGTTATAAATTTCATCAAAATACCATTTTCTATATAAAAAGTTATAAAGTGTTCTGCACTTTGTGGAAATTAAATACTGAAGAGAGGGCTTTTTAAGATAAACCAACCAGGCAAGAAATATTCCAAAAAAGCAAACACCTACAGAAAGCCCCATAAGAGCATATTCCAGCATGTGGTTTCCTTCTTCTACAATTTTTGGCTCTCCCAGGACAGGCTCAAGAAATTTTAAGAAAATAGAATGTCCTCCTAAAATTTTGGGAATTCCCAACCATCCAGAAAAAATAGCCCCTATAGACAAAAGGATAAGAGGAATTGTCATAACCTTAGGAGATTCGTGAAGATGATGCTCCTTCGGACCCCTAAATTCTCCATAAAAAGCCTGAAATACAAGACGAAAAGTATAAAAAGATGTAAAACCTACTACTATCAACCCAATTAACCATACAGCTTTTCCCCAAGGATATTGAGAAAAATACGCCATACTTAAAATTTCATCTTTACTGAAAAATCCAGCAAAACCAGGAATTCCTGCTAAAGCTAAAGCTCCTATTAAAAAAGTTATAAAAGTTATAGGCATTTCTTTTCTTAATCCCCCCATATACCTTATATCGTTATAATGAAGGGCATGAATTACACTTCCAGCTCCTAAGAAAAGCAAAGCTTTAAAATAAGCATGGGTAAATAGATGGAAAATTCCTGCTGCAAAAGCTCCTACTCCACATGCCATAAACATGTATCCCAACTGAGACATGGTGGAATAAGCAATAATCCTCTTTATATCAAAACGTGTAGGAGCAATACTTGCAGCCATAAAGCAGGTAAAAGCTCCTACAAATGCTACCATCGCCATGGCAGCATCTGAAAGCTCAAATAATTTGTGAAGCCTTGCCACCATAAATACACCAGCAGTTACCATGGTAGCAGCATGAATCAGAGCTGAAACTGGAGTAGGACCTTCCATAGCATCAGGAAGCCATACATGAAGCGGAAATTGAGCACTCTTTCCCATAGCACCACAGAAAAGTAAAAATGCTATTACAAAAGGAACATAAATTTTTAAACCAAAAAAGTCTAAATATTTATTAGAAATAGCTGATAAATGAGAAAAAATTTCATTATAATAAAGTGTGCCCAAGAAATAAAATACCATAAACACACCTAAAGCAAATCCAAAATCTCCCACTCTGTTTACAATAAAAGCTTTTTTAGCTGCATCTGCTGCACTTTTTTTCTCATACCAGAAACCTATAAGAAAATAGGAACAAAGACCAACAGCCTCCCATCCTAAATAAAGCTGAAGCAAATTATTAGAAAGAACCAACATCAACATACTAAAAGTAAATAAAGAAATATAAGAAAAAAACCTATAATATCCTGGATCTCCATACATGTATCCTATGGAATAAACATGAATAAGAAATGATAAAGATAATACCATACAGGTCATTACAATAGAAAGAGGATCTACCAGAAAACCTAACCCTACCTTTAAATGAGAAGCCACAATCCAAGTGTATAAATCAAAATTAAAAATCTTACCATGCAATACTTCTATCAATACCTTTAAAGATAAAAGAAAACTAATAAATACTGCTAATACTGGTAACTTATGAGCGCTTTCTCTAAAAAATCTTCTTCCAAAAATAAGCACAAATAAACTCGTAACAAAAGGTAAAAAAGGAATTAAAAATACACAAAGATCAAAATCTTTTATCACTTCAAAACCCTTTTCCACCATAAATTTTACCCCTTAAAATTAGCTATTTCTTCAGAATAAATAGCTTTAAACTTTTTATAAATTAATACTACTAAGGTCAACCCAATAGCTGCTTCTGCCGCTGCCATAGCTATTATAAAAAATACTACAATATAACCACTAATATCTTGAGTAAAGTGGGAAATAGCAGCAAATAGAATAATTACAGCATTTAACATAATCTCCACACAAACTAACATAACAATAAGGTTTCTTCTGGAAATAAAACCAAACAATCCTATTAAAAACAGCACAATAGATAGAACAAAATAATCTTTTAAAATTGGCATCCCCTTACCTACCCCCTTTATTTCTTAATTAGTCCTGAACACTTTTTACTTTTCTTACAAGAAAAATAGCACCCAATACTGCTACCAGCAAAATAACTCCTATAACTTCAAACTGAAATAGATAATATTTAAACAAATAATTTGCCATCCACCACAAGTTGCTCTGTTTTAAGTTAAAAGGTAAAATAGCCTTAATATTTCCTTTTGTATTCAAAATTGCACTTAAGTTTATTAAAAATAAAGTCCCAAAAATTAGAAAAGCAATCGCACATAAACATATCCTTTTTATAAACATGCTTCTTCTGCTCTCTTTTCTCAGGTTTATTAAATATACTACAAAAAGGAAAAGGACCAGCACTGCTCCTGCATACACTATAATCTGCACCGCTGTTAAAAACTCCGAACCCAAGGTTAAAAGTAAAAAAGCCTGATGAATTATCATTACCAATACTAAAAGAACTGTATGAACAGGATTTCTGGAAAAAATTGCCCCAACACTACTTACTATCATAGCAAAAGCTAAATAATAAAATATCAGCATATCCCAATTCATATTTATACCCCTGTAAATTCTCTTTTTTTAGCAGGTAACATAGTTAAAGGCACTCCTCTTGGTTTCCAGAAAGGATTTAAATAAGGTCTCTTTTGAGTAGCTATAAATTCATCCCAGTTTTTTAAAAGCCTTTCCTTATCAAAATAAAGATCTTCTCTGCTAAAACCTACATATTCATACCATTCGGTTAAAACTATAGCATTTACAGGGCATATTTCCTCACAATAACCACAATATATACACCTTATAGCATCTATTTCATATTTAACAATTTTTCTTTTTTTAGTAGTTTTATCTACTTCAAATTCAACATGAATACATTTGGCAGGACAAACCCTTACACATCTTAAACATCCCACACAAATAGTATCTCCTGTTTTCTCATCTCTTACTAAAGCATGTCTCCCTCTAAAACCTGGATAAGGCTTTGGTCTTACCTTATCAAAATATTCTATAGTTACAGGTTTAGCAAAAAGCAACTTTTTTAAAGTAAGTGCCAATCCTTGAAAAATTTCTATTAAAAATATCTTTTTCAATAAACTCATCTTTCCCCTCTTTTTTATTTTTTCTTATACTAAAAGTTTAATTAAAGCAGTTAAAAAGAGATTAAAAAGAGCAAGTGGTATCAGCACCTTCCAGCCTAAACCCATAAGTTGATCGTAACGATAACGAGGAAGGGTTGCTCTTATCCAGATGTAAAAAAAGAGCAATACATAAAGCTTTAATAAAAACCAGAAAAATGGAATATAAGGAACTTCAAAAGGTCCTGCCCATCCTCCAAGAAAACAAGTTACTGCAAGAGCACTCATAACAAGCATACCAAAATACTCTGCAAGATAAAAAAGAGCAAACCTCATACCACTATATTCTACAAAATATCCTGCTACCAGCTCATTTTCTGCTTCTGGTAAATCAAAAGGAGTTCTGTTACATTCTGCCACTGCAGATACAATAAACACAAAAAATGCTATAATCTGAGGAATTAAATAAATTTTAAAAGGACTTTCCATCTGAGCCATTACAATATCTTTTAAATTCAAAGATCCTGCCATTAAAACCACGCTTAGAAGTGATAACCCCATAGCTATTTCATAACTAATTACCTGAGCTCCAGCTCTTAAACCTCCTAAAAAGGCATACCTTGAATTAGAAGACCATCCAGAAAGAATAACACCATAAGAACTTAAAGAACTTAAAGCCAGCACAAATAAAATCCCTACATTTATGTTGCTTAATACAAATCTCTGCCACACAGGAATAAGAGATAAAGCTGTCCCTGCACACACCAAAGAAATAAAAGGAGCTATTACAAAAACAGGCTTATCTACTCCATAAGGGGTTATTATTTCCTTAGTCAGAAGTTTTAACATATCAGCTATAGGCTGAAGCAACCCCCTTGGACCTACACGGTTTGGTCCAAGCCTTTGCTGCATACGAGCAATAATCTTTCTTTCAGCATAGGTAAGATAAGCTACATGTAAAACACTCACAATTAAAAGAATAATTGCAGCTAAACCTAAAAGTAATATATCTTTCAAAAACTCTACCATCCTCCCTCCTATCTATCAGAATCTCCTAACACAATATCTAAGGTTCCTATAATAGCTACTAAGTCTGCAATCATGTGTCCTTTAGCCATATGAGGAATAGCTGAAACATGCACAAAGGAAGGAGTTCTTATTCTAAATCTCCAAGGTCTATTAGAACCATCGCTTACTACATAAACAGATAACTCTCCCTTAGGAGATTCTATAGAGGCAAATGCTTCTCCAGGTGGAAATATTATTCTTTTCTTGGTCTTAAATAAAACTCCTCTTTTAGGATGAGGAGTAGGAGCTATCTCTCGTAAATTGTCAGGTATATATAAATCAGGAGCATCTTCTGCTACAACAGGCTCTCCTTCTGTCTCCTTAAGCTTATCTAAGCATTGTTTTATAATAAAATTGGATTGCCTAAGTTCCTCCATTCTTACACGATACCTATCATAAGTATCTCCATTTTTTCCAGTAGGGACAATAAACTCCACTTCATCATAAGCATCATAAGGTCTAAATTTTCTAACATCATAAGGAACCCCAGAACCTCTAAGACAAGGCCCTGTTAAACCAAGATTAATTGCTTCCTCAGCAGATACCACAGCTATTCCCTTTGTTCTCTTAAGCCAAATTCTATTTACATCTATAAGTGTTTCATAATCCAAAATCCTTTGAGGAAATTCTTCAGTAAACTTATACAGATCATCAATAATCTCAGGAGTAAAGTCTAACCTCACCCCTCCTATTCTTACATAACTATGAGTAAGCCTTGCACCGCATATCTTTTCAAAAATATTTAAAAGCCATTCTCTATCTCTAAAACAATAAAGAAATACTGTCATAGCACCTATATCAAGAGCATGAGTAGCTAACCATAAAAGATGATTGCAAATTCTTGCCATCTCCGAAACTATGGTCCTTAATAATCTTGCCCTCCTTGGAACCTTCAATCCCATCAACTTTTCTACAGCAAGAGCAAAAACTACATTATTTGCAGCAGAAGATATATAATCTAAACGATCACTCAATACTATCGTCTGAGGATAAGTTAAATTTTCAGCAAGTTTTTCAATACCTCTGTGAAGATATCCAATAATAGGATCACAATTAACTATAGTTTCTCCATCAAGCTCAAGGAAAAGTCTTAAAACGCCATGCGTAGAGGGATGCTGGGGTCCCATATTGATAAAAAAGGGCTCTTCCCAGCTCTCCTCTTTTATCTGTTTTTTATTAACTTCTAAGGCTAAATTCATCTCTATTTTCCTCTTCTTTTCTTATTTTTCTCTATAAGATCTTTATACACTTTCCATTCCTTTTCTTCGTCTAAAGATAAAGGATAATCTTTTCTAAGTGGATACCCTTCCCAGTCTGGAGGCATTAAAACCCTTCTTAAATCAGGATGTCCTTCAAAACGAATACCATACATATCATAACACTCTCTCTCAAACCAGTTTGCTGTCTTCCATAAAGAAGTTATAGAATAATGCCAGCAATCTTCTTCTGGGATTCTTACTTTTATCCTTAAAAGTTGTTTTGTATCTAAATTATATAAATGATATACCACTTCAAAACGCTCTTCAAATTTTTTTGGTTTATAGTTCAAATAATCCACTCCACATAAATCTATTAAATACTTAAAACCTTTATTTTCTTTTAAATACTTTATAAAATCTAAAAAGCCTTCTCTATTACATACAAGTGTAGGACAATCCTTTTCCTGAACCTCTAAAACCACAGAATTAAATTTTTCCTTAAGTTCTTTTACAAAAGGTTCCATATACTATCTCCAACAACCCCACTTTTTACTTTCTTTTTTAATCTTTTCCTGAAGTTGTAATAATCCATATAAAAGTGCCTCTGGTCTTGGAGGGCATCCAGGAATATATACATCTACAGGTAAAAACTGATCTGCTCCTTGACTTACAGAATAAGTCTGAAAAACCCCTCCAGAGCAGGCACAACTTCCCATAGCAACCACATACTTTGGCTCGGGCATTTGATCATATACTCTTCTTACAATTGGTGCCATTTTTTTAGTAACTGTTCCTGCTATAATAAGAACATCTGCCTGACGAGGTGTAGCTCTAAAAATAATTCCATAACGATCAAGGTCGTAATGACTTGCTCCTGTTGCCATCATCTCTATAGCACAACAGGCAAGTCCAAAAGTAAGAGGCCACATAGAACCAGCTCGTGCCCAGTTAATAATTTTATCTATAGTAGTAATCACTACAGGTGCCCCTGGCACCTGCCTAACTCCAGGAGCTATCTCTATCGTGCTTTTCTCTACTCCCATTTTAAAGCCCCTTCACTCCAAGCATAAATATAGGCTATTAGTAACATCCCTACAAAAATAACAATCTCAACAAATCCAAACCACCCAAGATTCTCAAAAATCACAGCCCATGGATAAAGAAATACAACTTCTACATCAAACACTAAAAAGATTAAAGCAATTAAGTAAAATTTAATTTTAAAAGGTATTCTTGCATCTCCAGAAGGATCAAGCCCGCATTCATAAGGAATTAATTTCTCCCTATAAGGTCTCTTTATAGCTAATAACTCATTTGCTACCACCAACACTAAACCCAATACAAATAGCAAAAGCGCAAAAAAGAACAAACCAAGATAACCACTCATTTAGCCACTGCCCTCCTTTTAGGCTCTACTTTAATTAACTCTAATGCCTGATTAGGACAAGCCTCTACACAGTAAGGTAATTTCCCATTCTTTATCCTTTCAATACACATATCACACTTAGTAATCTTTCCTGTATTTTTATTAAATTTCGGAACTGCAAATGGACACACATCTGCACAGTTTAAACATCCTATACATAATTCAGGATAAAATACTACAACCTCTTCTTTTCTCTCCATAGCACCAACAGGACAAGCCTCTGCACATAAAGGCTTTTTACAGTGATAACAAGCAAAATAGTAATACTTTCCATTTAAATTATATATAGCACAATTTGACAGCCCATCATGATGCTCTTTACATGCCTTTATACACTCTTCACAACCGTTACATTTTTCAGGATAATGTTTTATTTTGTAACTCATACAAAAACCCTTTTTAAGAGAAAATCTTCATTATCTTGTAATATTATTTTTTATTATTTAAATAACTTGTTAAATATTTCACTTAACTACATTTTATATCTTAACTGCAAAATACTGTTATATCTTCCTTCTCGCTATTTTGAACCAAAATGCAATAACTTTGATAACACAAAAAAAGCAGAGCAAGAAAATAATACACTATTTTTAGTAAATATTCTTCCTTTTTTTCTTCTGCAATTTTATCTTTTATGAACTTTTTAAAAGTAAAAGACTTTTTTTCATCTAAATAGCTTTTTATTTCTTCTATATAAGTTTCAATAGAAAAATCTGGTAAATCTTCCAGAAACTCGCTCTTTATACTTTCTCTTTCCACTACAGAGAGGATAGCTTTTAAAAGTTTATTAATTTCTCCTTCAGAAAAATCAAAAGTTTTAAAATTAAGTTTTTCTATTATCACTTCAGAAATTGCTGGAAGAAAAATCCTTTCAAAAAGCATTCTTCCTACGGGTAAACATTTATAATAATTGTATTCTCTAATAATCTCCCTTTCTTCCTGAAACTCCTCTTTCTCTCTCTCCTCTGGCTCCTCATGTGAAATATTTAAAAGAATACAACTTTTCCAGTAAAGAGCCTGGGAAATTCTTAATAAAAACTCCAAAAATACCTCTTTGAAAAGATCCCAGGGAGATACACTTTTTATTAAATTTACCATTTCCAGAAGATTTAAATTAACAAGTGCTGGTTTATCTCTGGTAAGAATCTTCTTAAGTTCTTTAATCTCATTATAAACTATTATCTCTTTCTGTGTTTCCATTAGCTTCAGGCTTTATTTTTCTACTTTTACCTTGCAAATTTTTATAAACTTTTCAGGATCAAGAGAAGCTCCTCCTACAAGCACCCCATCAATATTAGGTTGTTTCATAAGATCTGAAATATTTTCAGGCTTCACACTTCCTCCGTAAAGTATTCTGATTTTTTCTGCTACTTCTTTACCATAAAGTGCTTCCAGTTTTTCTCTGATAAAAAGATGAACTTCCTCTGCCTGCTCAGGTGTAGCATTAACTCCAGTTCCTATAGCCCAGACAGGTTCATAAGCAATAACTAAATCTTCTCCTTTTACCTCTTTCACCCCTTTTAAGCCTTCTATAAGCTGTGTTTCAATTATTTTTAAGGTCTGTCCGGCTCTTCTTTCTTCAAGGGTTTCTCCCACACACAAAATAGGAATTAATCCATTTTTATAAACTCCTTCAACTCTTTTTGCAATTAACTCATTGGTTTCTCCAAAAATGTGTCTTCTTTCAGAGTGCCCAAGAATTACATATACCACTCCCAGTTCTTTTAACATTACAGGCGAAATCTCACCTGTAAAAGCCCCTTTCTCCTCCCAACAGGCATTCTGGGCTCCAAGCTTTACTGCACTTCCTTTGGTTAATTCTTTACAAAACGCAAGAGCAGTAAATGGAGGAGCAATCATTATCTCCCTATCTGAAAGCTCTACCTCTTTAAGTGCACTTAAAAATTTTTCAAAATATTTTTTGCTTTCTTCAAGGGTTTTATGCATCTTCCAGTTACCAGCTATTAAATACTTCCGCATGTTTTCCTCCTTATTCTCTCATTTTAAAGTTTGAGAACTGCAAGCCCTGGTAATTCCTTTCCTTCCAAGTATTCCAGAAAAGCTCCGCCTGCAGTTGAAACATAAGAAAAGGCTGTTTCAACACCTGCGAGTTTGATAGCTGCAATGGTATCTCCTCCTCCAGCTATGGTTACTGAAGAAAGGCTTGCTATTTTGCGAGCTACAGCAACAGTTCCTTTATGAAAAGGTTCTTTTTCAAAATATCCTAATGGACCATTCCATACTAAAGTTTTAGCTCCTTCTAAACTTTCACAAAAGAGTTTAATGGTTTCTTTTCCTATATCAAATATCTTATCTTCTTTTTCTACTTCTTTTAATCCTATTTCTTTTACTTCCCCATCTCTTTCTACTACTACATCTACTGGAAGATAAATTTTTACTTCCTGTTCCCTTGCTTCTTTAATTATCTTTTTAGCTACCTCTATATATTCCTCCTCTACAAAAGAAGCTCCTACAGAATAACCTTTAGCTGCAAGAAAAGTATTTGCCATGGCTCCACCAATTATCAGTTTATCTATTTTATTAAGTAAGTTTTTAAGAACTCCTATTTTGGTAGAAACCTTGCTTCCTCCAATAAGAGCATAAAAGGGTCTCTCAGGCTTTCCTACAATTTTAGAAAGATATTTTAGTTCTTTTTCCATTTGAAGCCCTATTCCCTTTTCTTTTACAAGCTCAGCTATTCCTACTACTGAAGCATGAGCTCTGTGGGAAACAGAAAAGGCATCATTTATAAAAATATCTGCAAATTTAGCTAAAATTTTAGCAAACTCTGGATCATTTTTGGTTTCTCCCTCATAAAATCTTACATTTTCAAGAAGTAAAACCTCTCCTTCTTTTAGTTCAGAAAGAACTTTATCTGCTTCTTCTCCAGTTACATCTTCAAGAAATTTAACAGGCACTTTTAGTATATTTTTTAGGTATTCATAAACAGGTTTTAAAGAATATTCAGGCTTTCTTTTGCCCTTAGGTCTTCCTAAATGGGAACATAAAATTACTTTACCCATAGACTGAATTACATAGTTTATAGTGGGAAGGCTTTCTACTATTCGAGTATTATCTGTAATTTTTCCATTTTCTAAAGGAACATTAAAATCAACCCTTATGAAAACCTTTTTACCTTTTAAATCAAAATCTCTTAAGGTTTTCATAAGTTTCCCCTCCTTATTAAATCTGTTCTATTTTCTTTAAAAGGTTTATCATCTCTAAAGCACTTAATGCAGCCTCAGCTCCTTTATTTCCTGCTTTTGTTCCTGCTCTTTCTATAGCTTGCTCTATAGTATCTGTAGTTAAAATTCCAAAAATAATAGGTATCCCTGTTTCTAACATCACCTGTGCTATACCTTTTGAAGACTCTGCAGCTACATATTCAAAATGAGGAGTAGCTCCCCTAATAATAGCTCCCAAGCATATAATAGCATCAAATTTTTTGGTCTCTGCCAGTTTTTTAGCCACTAAAGGAATCTCAAAAGCTCCTGGCACCCAGGTTATATAAACATTACTATCTAAAACCTGATGTCTCCTTAAAACATCTAAAGCCCCCTCCAAAAGTTTCTGCGTGATAAAAACATTAAATCTGCTTACCACTATCCCTATTTTTACCCCCTCTCCCTTAAAAAAACCTTCTAAAGTAATATATTTCATCTCCATTTTATCCCCTCCTTAGTCCTTGTTATTTCTTTTTAATTCTTTTAATAGAATGTGAATATACTATAATTTTCTCTCCATTTTTTATATAACCATACTTTGTCCTTAAAATCTCCTCATAAGCTTCATCAGAAGTTTTAAGTTTTTTTATCTCCTTTTTAAGATAATTATTCTCCTGCCTGAGCTCACTTATATTTCTTACCTCTTTATTAACAAGAAAACTTAACCCTAAATAAACTGAAAGAGTAATTACAAAACTTACCAACAATATTCCCAGCAAAACTTTTTTCCAGCTTTTTTTTCTTTTTTGATAAGGCTTTATAACTATTTTAGGCTGATAATCTTTAAACATATCCTTTACTCACTTGATGTTAATTATTTCCGGAGGAGGTGGAGGTAAAGAAATAGGTATTTTTATATCAAATTCTCTTTTTTTAAAAAATAAATGAGAAAAAAACTTACACAATTTTTTAAAAGAACCACCTTTAATAGAATCCCGCACCGTGGAATTTAAAATTTTTTCTTTAACAAGAACTTCTTTAGCTATTTTTTCACAAAAGTCATTTATTTTTAAAAATAGTTCAGACGAATCCACCTTTTTTTCAATTTCACAAAAAATTCGGGAATTAGCTTTTTGAAATAAAATAAATTTTATTTTTGCTTTATCTTCTTTTATTTCAATCCAGGATTTTAAAAAATAATCTAATCCCTGTGCAGAAGAAAGTTTTTCCTTCTTTATATCAACCGTTTGTATTTGTTTAAACGAACTTAATTTTTCTAAAATTTCATCTTTTACAACTTCTGCTAAATACTCAGAATATCCCTCTATTTTTACAGGAAAAACTCCTATCTTTATCTTCCCCCAACTTATTGAGGGAAAAAAAATCAACAAAATTAAAATATTCAATATATAAATCACTTCTTCTTTTTCAGCTGTTTTTCTTTTTCTGCTACTAAAAGTCTTGTTTTTACAATAGTATCTGGGGTTAAACTCATAGAATCTATACCACACTCTACTAAAAATTCAGCAAAATCTGGAAAATCACTGGGAGCTTGTCCACAAATACCTACCTTTCTTCCTGCCTTTTTAGCTACCTGAATTACTTCTTTTACCAGCTTTTTAATAGCAGGGTTTCTCTCATCATAAATATGAGAGACCAATTCAGAATCTCTATCCAAACCAAGAGTCAGCTGAGTTAAGTCATTAGAACCTATGGAAAAACCATCAAATACCTTAGCAAATTCCTCTGCTAAAATAACATTGCTGGGTATCTCACACATCACATAGATTTCAAGACCATTCTCTCCTTGCTTTAATCCATACTTTTCCATAACCTTTATTACTTTCTTTCCTTCTTCTACAGTTCTGCAGAAGGGTATCATTACTTTTACATTGGTTAATCCCATTTCATCTCTTACTTTTTTAATAGCCTTGCACTCCAGAGCAAAAGCTGGCTCAAACTTAGGATCATAGTAACGGGAGGCACCTCTCCATCCTAACATAGGATTGTGTTCCACTGGTTCGTAAAGATAACCACCTACCAGATTGGCATACTCATTACTCTTAAAATCAGATAATCTCACAATTACATCTTTTGGATAAAAGGCAGCTGCAATCATTGCTATACCCTGAGCTAATTTATCTATATAGAAGTCTGCCTTATTTTCATAGTTATATGCTTTCTCCTCTATTACTGTAACTACTTTTTCTATTTTTTTATCCTTTTTAGCTTCTTTTTTCAATTTTTCATAATCCAATAACGCAAGTGGATGAATACCTATGTGAGATCCTATAACAAATTCTATACGAGCAAGCCCTACTCCATCATTAGGTATTTGTGCCTGAGAAAATGCCTGCTCAGGAATACCTACATTCATCATAATCTTGGTTTTAGTTTGAGGAATAGAAGCAAGGTCTATTCTCTCTACTTCATAAGGCACAAGTCCTTCCAAAACCTCTCCAACTTCTCCCCGAGAACAATCAACGGTAATCTCATCTCCTGTTTTAATCAATTGAGTAGCCTTTTCTGTTCCTACTATACAAGGAATACCAAGCTCTCTGGATACAATAGCAGCATGGCAGGTTCTTCCTCCTCTATCAGTTACAATAGCAGCTGCCTTTTTCATAATAGGTTCCCAGTCAGGATCTGTCATATCTGTTACCAACACCTCTCCAGGCTGGAAATTAGCTATTTCATCAAGAGTAAGTATTACTCTGGCTTTACCCTGTCCAATTTTGCTTCCCACAGCCTTACCTGTGCAGATAACTTTACCCTTCCCTTTTAATTTATATATTTCATAAAACTTCTGCTCCTTAATAGCATGAACTGTCTCTGGACGAGCCTGAACAATATAAAGCTCTCCTGTTCCTACATTAACTCCATCTCCGTCTTTAGCCCATTCTATATCCATAGGTCTTCCATAATGCTCTTCAATTATTATAGCCCACTCTGCAAGCTTAAGAATTTCCTCATCAGTTAAAACAAAACTAAGCCTTTCATTCTTAGTAGTCCTTACTGTTTTAATTGGACTTCTAGAACTCTGCCCATATATCATTTTTATATGTTTTGCTCCCAACTTTTTGGATAAAATTGGCTTAAATCCCTGTTTTAAGGTAGGTTTAAATACATAGTATTCATCTGGATTAACTTTTCCCTGAACCAATGCTTCTCCCAATCCCCAGGTTCCAGTAATATAAACTACATCCTTAAAACCACTTTCTGTATCCAGAGTAAACATAACTCCAGAGCATGCCATATCACTTCTTACCATCTTCTGGACTGCTACAGAAAGAAATACAGCAAAATGGTCAAATCCTTTATCCTCTCTGTAAGAAATGGCTCTATCTGTAAAGAGAGAAGCAAAACATTTTTGCACATATTTAAGAACATTTTCTATTCCTCTTACATTTAAATAAGTTTCCTGCTGACCTGCAAAAGAAGCCTCTGGAAGATCCTCAGCTGTAGCAGAAGATCTTACTGCAACATCAACATGTTTTCCATATTTTTCTTCAAGTCTGGCATAGGCTTTACTTATTTCTTCTTTTAAATCTTTTGGCATCTTGGCTCTTAAAATAAGAGTCCTTATCTTCTTTCCCCTCTTCTGAAGGTCTGCTACATCGTGGGTATCAAGCCCTTTTAGAATTTCTTTTATTTTGTCTTCTAACTTATTTTCCTTGATAAAGTGCTTATATGCTTCAGCTGTAACAGCAAAACCATAAGGTATTTTTATTCCTTTTTTAGAAAGTTTAGAATACATTTCACCAAGTGAGGCATTTTTACCACCAACTAAAGGGACATCTTCTTTTGTAATTTCATCAAACCAAAGTATAAAAGGTTTAGACTTACCCATAGGAAGCCCCCTTTTAAAGGTTTGTAATTTTTTAAACAATCCCCTATTACAGGATAATAGCAAACTTATTCCTCTTGTCAAGACAAAGTAAGTATGTTATTTTTAAATTATGCCTGAAAAAGTAGTGTGTACTAATAGAAAAGCTTACCATCTTTATAATATAGAAGAGACTTATGAAGCAGGAATTCAGCTTTTAGGATGTGAAGTGAAATCTCTCAGAATGGGAAGAGCTAATTTAAATGATAGTTTTGCCAGAGTGGTGGATGGCGAAGTATTTTTGTATAATTTTCACATAAGCCCTTATCCTCATAGCAGAGAAGCTCAAAAACTTGATCCCACACGAACAAGAAAACTTCTTTTAAAAAAGTCAGAAATTAAAAGACTTGCTGGAAAAGTGCAACAAAAGGGTTATACTCTTATCCCTTTAAAAGTGTATTTTAATGAAAGAGGCTGGGCAAAAGTGGAACTTGCTCTTGCAAAAGGTAAAAAAATTTATGATAGAAGAGAAGATATTAAAAGACGAGACCTTGAGCGTGAAATGGGAAGAAAATACAAAATAAAATAAATGCGACCTTTATCCCTTTCTATAAAAGGTTTTGGTCCTTATTTAAATTTAAAACTTACTGAGCAGGATTTTAAAACTCTAACAGAGCATAAACTTTTTTTAATATCTGGAGAGATAGGAGCAGGAAAAACCACTCTTTTTGATGCTATTGTCTATGCCCTTTATGGAGAAGGGACTGTAGAGGGAAGACAACCCTCAGATCTCATTTCCCATTTTATCAAAAACCGTCCAGGAGTTATTCCTGAAGTAGACTTCAAATTTTTTTTAGATGGAAAAATTTATAGAATCATCAGACGCCCTTCTTTTAACGGTAGAAGTGAAAATGTTAGTCTCTGGATTGAAGGCAAAATCTTTTCCAGCAAAAAAACAGAAGTAAAAAATAAAATAAAAGAATTAATAGGGCTTGATGCCAAACAGTTTAAAAAAGTCTTTCTTATCCCTCAGGGAGAATACCGAAAAATCCTTTTAGCTAAAAAAGACGAAAGACAGGCTTTACTTGAAACCATTTTTGAAACCTTTATCTTTTCCCAGCTGGAAGATTTTTTTAAAAACAGATTAAAAGAGCTAAAAGAAAAGTATCAGGGATTGTTAAAAAGAGAAGAAGATTTGCAAAAAATTGCTGGAGTCTCCACTTATAAAGAACTAAAAGATAAAATCTTTCAAATAGAGAAAAAAATAAAAATTTCTGAGGAAAAAGAAAAAGAATTGGTTTCTGAAAAAAGAAACTTAGAGGAGGAAATCAAAAAAATTGAAAATTTAGTTCAACTTTATCAGAAGTTTAATGAGCTTTCAGAGCAACTTGAAAAAATTAAAAATAAAGAGTCTGAAATAGAAGAAAAAAAGGAGCTTTTAAATAGGCTAAAAATTCTTAAAGAGAATGTAAGCTTTTATGAAAACTCAAGAAGGCTCTGGAGAAATTTGAGAGATCAGCATTTAAAAAGAAAAAAACTGAAAAAAGAGCTTTTAAAAATTTGTGAATTTTTGAACTTTAAGAAAAAAGAGTTTGAAGAGACTTTAAAGCTGGAGCCACAGATTCAAAATAAAAGGTTAGTCCTGGAAAGATTGAAAGAAATTGAGAAATATATTGCTCAAAAAAAAGGCTTAGAAAAGGAGATGGAAAAGGTATCCTCTCTTCTTCAGAAGAATTTAAGAGAGCTTGAAAAGTCTGAAAAGGAATTCATCCAGGTTAAAGAAAAGCTTGAAAAATTTATAGAAGAAAAAGTTCAAATAGGTAAAGTGCTTCTTTTAATAAAAGAAGAAAAGGATTTAAAAAAGTTACTGGATAAGTTTAGGGAGTATGAGGAACTTCTCAAAAAAAAGAATGAAGTAGAAGGAAAGTTAAAGGAGGTAGAGGAAAGACATAAAGAACTTGAAAATTTAAAAAAAGAACTGGAGATCCAGCATCATGCTGAATATCTGGTGCAATATCTTGAAGAGGGGAAACCATGTCCAGTATGTGGTTCGCTTCATCATCCAAACCCTGCTAAAGCTAAAAATTTTGAAAAAGAATTTACTCTTCTGGAAAAGGAGTTTTTAAAAGTTAAAAAGAATTTAGAAGAAACACAAAAAGAGTATTATCTTGTAAAAGCTCGTATAGAGGGAATTGAAAAAGACCTGCAGAGTTATAAAAAAGATAAGCTTTTTTTACAGTATAGCAAGATTGAAAAAGATCTTTTTCAGTATTCCTCTATTGTCAAAAAACTAAAAGCAGAGAAAGATCTGGAAAACAGGCTGGAGAAGAAGGTAGAAAAATTAAAAAACAGCATTAATTTGCTTGAAAAAGAAATAGAAAATAGAAGAAAAAAAGTGGAAGATTTAAAAAGTAGAAAAAGGGAATTAGCAGGGCAATTAAAAGTGATTGAGGAGGTTTTAACTGGTGAGCTCTTAACAGGAGAAGAAGATATTTCTTCCAGAATCAAGTCTTTGGAAGAAGAGGTCTTTTCCTGGGAAAGTAAAAAATTGGCTTTGGAAAAAGAGGTTCAGGAACTGCAGAGTAAAAAAATCCAGCTTGAAACTGAGCTAAAAAATTTGCAATATTTTCTAAAAGAGACTCTTTCCACTTATAAAGAAAACTTTTTTAAAGTAAATCAATTAAAGAAATCAGGGGTTATTGAAAATTTAAAAGACCTTAAAAAGCTTATTCCTCTTCTTTCTCAGATAGAAGAAATAGAAAAGGCTATACAAGAGTTTTATCAAGAAAAGCAGAGAATTGAAAAAAATTTAGAAGAAATAGAAAAAATTCTTAAAGAAAATGAGGATGAGAAATACTTTGGAAAGTATACAGCACTTTTTGACCAACTTGAAGTATTAAATCGTAAAAAATTAGAAATTGAAGAAAATTTAAGTCAGCTTAATCAGGAGATTGGCAGTTTTAGAAAAGAATTAAATCAACTGGAAGAAATTTTTACAGCTTTAAAAAACATCCAGGAAGAAAAGAAAAGTGTAGAAGAGGAATATCCATTGGTGGAGTTTCTTTACAATTTAATTATAGGCAAAAATAAAAAGGGAATATCTTTTCACTCTTTTGTGCTTTCTATTTTTGCCAAACTCATTTTTAAAAGAGCAAACTTTTATTTTAAAGAGTTTTCCTTTGGAAGGTATAAATTTATAGAGGACGAAATTTTGCAGAAGAAATTTACCTTAGAGATATTTGATCATTACACTGGAAGTAAAAGAGAAGCTAAAACCCTTTCTGGAGGAGAATCTTTTCTTGCAACCCTTTCTTTAGCCCTTGGAACTTCCGATGTAATTTTATATCTTTTCCGCACAAAGCCTTTTGAATCCCTTTTTATAGATGAAGGCTTTGGTAGCTTAGATGAAGTAACGCTGGAAAAAGTAGTAAATGTCCTTTTAACTCTTGCCCACAAAAGCGGAAGAATAATAGGTATTATCTCTCATCTAAAAGAACTGAAAGATAAATTTCCTGTAGTGCTTGAAGTCTGTAAAGATCAGATCTCTGGAAGTTATGTAAAAATAAATAAAAAACTGTAACCATGAAAACAGTAATTTTAGCAGGAGGTGAGGGAAGAAGAATAGGTGGAAATAAACCGTTGAAACCTCTTTTTGGAAAGCCTCTTATTTACTGGGTGTTTAAAAAAGCAAGTATTATGGGTTTACCTGTAGGTATTTCGGTTAAAACAAAAGAACAAGAGGAATTAATTAAAAAAGCCCTGCTGCAGGAAGGTGTGCCTTCTTCATCTTTTTTCTTTATAAAAGATGTTAATCCAGAGCTAATGGGACCTATATCGGGTATTTTTTCAGCTCTTAAATTTTTTAAAGATGAAGATCCACTTTTAATATTAGCTGTGGATCAGCCTTTTTTAAATATTGAAACTCTCTGGTATTTAAAAACCCTTTCTGAAATTTTTTGCCATAAATTTCTGATTGTGCATCAGGGAAAAGAAAAAATTCATCCTTTTCCAGGAATTTATCCTGCTTTTCTTAAAGCAGAGCTGGAATTTTTTTTGAAACATTCCTCTAAAAGAAGCCTTTTTAGATTATTTATGTATTTACAGAAAAAAAACTTGGTTTTATTTGTAAATAATGATAAAATGTATTCTGAAAATTTTATTAATATTAATACTTTACAAACCTTAAAAGAAATGGAGGAATGTTTTTACCAGAGCTTGATCCAGTATTAAGAAATACCTCATCTTTTTGCTCTGCATAAAGAATTAAAGAGTTAAAAGTTCCTTTAATCTTAAAGCATTAGGGACAGCATAACCCTTAGATGTATTATCAAAATAAACAAAAGCCTCCTTTACCTTATAAGATTTTATCTTTTTTGCCAGCTCCTGCAATTCCTCTTCTTCGTAATTGGAAACATATAATTTTTTTGAACCATGCATTCTGATATACAAAAAATCTGTAGTTTGAACTTCATACCAAGAAGGATATCTTCCAGCACAATCAGAAAAGCAGAGACATACATTATACTTTTTTAGTAAATCCACAAACTCCTGGCAGTGAAAAGAAATATTTCTGATTTCTATTACATTATAATAATCAGAAGGAAGCAGTTTGAAAAATTCCTCTAAAACTTCTGAATTAAACTTAAAAGATGGAGGAAGCTGAAACAAGAGAACTCTTCCCTTTTCTTTAAGTGGCGAAATTGCTTTAAGAAAAGTCTGAAGCTCTTCTTTTACATCTTTTAGTCTTTTTATATGGGTAATTACTTTGGATGCCTTTATAGAAAAAATAAAGTCCTGCGGAGTTTCTTCATACCATTTTTTAAAAGTTTTCTCTGTAGGAAGCCGATAAAAGGTAGCATTTATTTCCACGGTATTGAAAACCTCAGAATAAATAGAAAGCCACTGTCTTGGTTTTGAATCCTCAGGATAAAGATAACCTTTAAAAGAATAATAACTCCAGCCCGAAGTTCCTATATAATAAATCTGCTTCTGCATTTTTCTCTCTTGACCTTTCTTTATTAAAAAGTTAGAATATTTTTTAAAAATTTAAAGTCCTATTTTTTAAATGTGACCAAAGTATTTAAAAATGAAAAAGATTTAAGGCTTTTTGTAAAAAGATTTTTAAAGGAGCATCTGAGGGGGTTACCAGAGACAGCAAAGATTGAAATTAAGGTTGTTAGTTTTAAGCCACCTCAGGTCCTCTTGCATTTGCCTTTTTATTCGGAAGGTAATCTTATAAGAGTGAATGAAGTGGACTTTTTGCTGGAAAAACTGCTTAACTTAGGAGTAAAGGGGGAAGTAGTTTATATAGACGATATAGAACTTGAATTAAAAAATTTTTTAGAAAAGAGACATGTCTAATTATATGGTGCTGGTTCCTTCGGAATTTGAAGCTGAGGTTTTAAAGGATTTAGGGCTTGAGATTTATATTACTGGAGTGGGAGTAATAAACGCAGCTCTTTCTTCTTTTGAATTGTTTCTGGTTAAAAAGCCGCGTATAGCTTTTTTAACTGGATGGGCAGGAGCTTATCCAGAAACTGGTCTTAAACCAGGAGATATTGTCATAGCTACTGAGGAAATCTGGGTGGATTCTGGAAGAAAATATCCTACCCATTACAGTCCTCTTCCGGAAAAACTTGGATTTTGCAATTCTATTTCCTTCTCTTCCAATTTGGTGGAAAAAGCATCTCTTTTATTAAACACATGTGGATTTGAAGTTGTATGGGGACCACTTGCTACTGTATGTGCTGCCTCTTACGATATTAAAAGAGCTGCTTTTTTTCAAAAGAAATATCAGGTTCTTGCAGAAAATATGGAAGGGTTTGGAGTAGCTATCGCAGCCAAAAAAGCTAAGGTAAGTCTTGTAGAAATAAGAATCATTAGTAATCTCTTAGATAAACCTGATGAGGATTGGGATTTTCCCACAGCTTCAAAAAGATTAAAGGAGGTCTGGGAATGTCTTCTAAGGAACTGGAAATAGCTCTTTCTCCCTGCCCTAACGATGTGTTTATAGTTTCTGGATTACTGTTAAAAGAAGTTGAAACCCCTATTAAGTTTAACTTCTATTTTGAGGATATAGAAACTCTTAATAATTTAGCAATAGATGAAAAGTATCCTGTTATTAAAACCTCTTTTGCACTATGGAAAAAAATTTACCAAAGCTATCAGCTTCTGCCGGTGGGTTCGGCTCTGGGATTTGGAGTAGGACCGCTTTTAGTTGGAATTAAAAATTTTTCTGTAAATGATTTTCCTTCTCTTAAAATTGCTATTCCAGGAGAACATACTACTGCTCATCTTCTTTTTAATTTTTTTTATCAGGGAAAAATTGAAAAAGTTTTTATAAGATATGATAAAATTATTCCTGCTCTTCTTGAAAACAAAGTGCAACTGGGAATTCTTATCCATGAGGGAAGATTTGTGTATAGGAGTTATAATCTTATAAAGGTAGTAGATCTGGGAGCTTACTGGGAAGAAAAAACTCAAGCTCCAGTTCCTCTGGGAGGATTTTTTATAAAAAAAGAGCTTCCAGAAGAAATTAAATCTCTTGTAGTGCAAGCCTTTAGAAAAAGTTTAAACTGGGCTAAAAATAATTGGGAAAAAGTCTTTCCTCTTTTAAAACATTATGCTCAAGAACTGGAAAAAACTGTAATTAAACAACATGTAGAGACTTATGTTAATGAATACACTTATGATTTAAAGGATGTTGCTCTTAAGGGTTTGGACTCTTTAAAAAAGTTTTTAAAAATTTCAGAACCACTGGAAAAACTTATCTGGAGGGACTAATTTATGAATCTCTGGCAAGTCTTTTTACACACTGGATATGTAGGAAAGTGTGTGGTTTTAATTCTGCTTGTTTTAAGTTTACAAAGTTGGTATATTATAATTTCTAATTATTTTCGTTATAATTCCTTTCAAGAGCTATTGGAAGAAGTTTCTGAGGCACTTACTCAGGTAAAAACTTTTCCCTCTTTAATTAAATTTGTAAAAAATATGGAAACCCATCTTATAGGCTATGCTTTGAAAAAAATTATTGCCCTTTTTGGAGACATTTATGAGTATTATTTTGAAAACTTAAAAAACTCTGGCAAGCTGGATATGGATTTAAGTATTAAACTTGCTGAAAAAGAGTTAGAGGAAGCTATTGAAATAGAAAAAGAAAAATTGGTAATGAAAATGGAAAGAGGGCTGGGATTTCTCGCCACAGTTGGAAATGTAGCTCCTTTTATAGGTCTTTTTGGAACTGTGTGGGGAATAATGCAGGCTTTTCATGAAATAGGAATAAAAGGAAGTGCAAGCTTAGCTACAGTGGCTCCTGGTATTGCTGAAGCCCTTATTAATACCGCTATGGGACTTTTCTGCGCTATTCCTGCAGTAATAGCCTATAATTATTATCTTTTAAAAAAAGAAAAATTAAGTAAAAATTTGGACCTTCTTCTGAAAAAAACTTTTCTTATATTGAAAAAGGGATTTACTACAGATTTTAAGTAATTTTTTTGAAAACTGCAATTGACGATACCTGATTTTAGTGTATATTTTTTTACTAAAAAATTTAAGGGAGGAGAAAATGGCTACATGTAAAGTTACTGATCAGGATTTTGATAAAGAGGTCTTACAATCTCCTATACCTGTGTTAATTGACTTCTGGGCTCCTTGGTGTGGACCCTGCAGAATAATTGCTCCTATTATAGATGAAATTGCAGAAGAAATGGAAGGAAAAATAAAAGTGTGTAAAATGAATGTGGATGAGAATCCTGTGACTCCTGGAAGATACGGAATCAGAGCAATTCCAACTCTTATTATTTTCAAAAATGGAGAACCAGTAGAGGTAATAGTCGGAGCTGTTTCTAAAAATACTATTTTAAATGCTATTAACAAGGCTCTCTCTGGATAAATTTAAGTTCTTAACAAAAAATGTCTAAACAACGCCAATATTTTATCATATTGTTCTATTGCGTTCTCTTTTTTTCCTCTGTGCTTTTATTAAATTCTTGTGGTAAAAAATCTAAATTACCTCCAGGTGCAAAAGCACAAGAAGTTGCTCTTGCAGAACTCTTAAAAAAAGCTGAAAAAGCTTTTGTTAAAGGAAATTATGAACAGGCTTATCAGTATTATAAAGAAATTAGAGATAAATATCCTGGATCTCCTCAAGCAGTGCTTGCTGAATTAAGAATGGCTGATGTGAGATTCTGGCAGGGAGATTACTTACAGGCTATCTCCCTTTATGAAGAATTTGAAAAATTTTATCCAAACAATGAAGCTATACCTTATGTAATTTATCAGATAGGCACCTGTTATTATAAACTCAAACTTCCTTATGATAGAGATCAAACTTATACCAAAAAAGCTATAGAGGCTTATCAACGGCTTTTAGAAGATTTTCCAAATAATCCTTATAGATTAGAAGTAAAAAAGCGGATAAAAGAATTAAGAGAAATTTTGGCTCAGCATGAATTATATGTAGCTAAATTTTATTATAAAATTAAGTATTATCGGGCTGCTTACAGCAGATTACTTTATCTTTTAAATAATTATCCTAATACTAAGGCTTACAGGAAAGCTAAAAAATTAGTTCTTACTTATTACAAAAAAGCCCTTATTGAAACCAAGGAGCTTGAAGAAGGCACAAAAAAAGACTTCTGGGGTGAAAAAGTCCCTTAAGTTATTTTGCAATTAAAGCTCTTTTGTTTTCCTCTCATAAAGGTGTCTGCCACAACATTTTTTATATTTTTTACCACTACCACAGGGGCAAGGATCATTTCTTCCTATTTTGCGGGCTCTTATAGGCTGGGGCTTCTTTTCTGTCTTTTTTTCTTCAAATACATCCTCTCTTTTATATTCCAACTTCTTTTTTCTTACCTGTTCTTCTTCTAATTCTGAAATCATATCCTCTGAAACCTTGGATGGTTCCTCAATTTCAATTCTAAAAAGATAAGAAAGCGTGGTTTCTTTAATTCTTCTCATAAGATCTACAAAAAGATGAAAAGCCTCTCTTTTATACTCCTGAAGAGGATCTTTCTGTCCATAACCTCTTAGCCCTACGCTTTCTCTTAAGTGATCAAGTGTTAAAAGATGCTCTTTCCATAAAGTATCTATGGTAGTAAGTAAGAAGTATTTCTCAAGTCCTCTTAAGTTTTCAACTCCTATCTGCTTTTCCTTTTCTTCATAGCGTTTTAAAGCTGCTTTTTTTAGCTCTTCAAAAATCTGCTCTTTTTTAGATAAAGCAAGATCTATCTCTGGAGTAAAGGCAAATATTTCTCTAAACTTCTCAAGTAAAATTTCCCAATCTTCTTTTTCCAAGTATTTCTTTTCTATAAAAGCCTCCTCAACCAACTCCTTACATTTTTCTTCTATCATAGAAAGAATCCAGTCTTTTATAGAGTCGCTCTTTAAAATCTCCTTTCTCTGAGAATAAATGGTTTCTCTCTGCTTATTCATTACATCGTCATATTCAAGAAGATGCTTTCTTATCTCAAAGTGATAGGATTCTACCTTTTTCTGAGCCTGTTCAATAGCTTTGGACAACCAGGGATGTTCCAGGGCTTCTCCTTCTGGAAGTCCCAATTTTTCCATAAAAGCTTTAAGTTTATCAGAACCAAAGATTCTCAAAAGATCATCCTCAAGTGAGAGGAAAAAGCGACTGGCTCCTGGATCTCCCTGTCTTCCTGCTCTTCCTCTAAGCTGATTATCAACTCTTCTGGATTCATGTCTTTCTGTTCCAATAATATAAAGCCCTCCCAGTGCTCTTACTTTTTCAGCATCTTTTTGACACTCTAAATACTTTTCATAAAGCACTTTAGCCCAGTAATCCTTATATTTAGTTGTAGGATCCAGCCCCTGTTTTGCCATAGCAAGGACTTCATTCCAGGCTCTTTCATCAATTTCTGATAAATCATATCCCTCTGCTTCAAGCTGGGCTTTGGCAAGCCCTTCAGGGTTTCCACCTAAGAGAATATCCACTCCTCTTCCTGCCATATTGGTAGCAATAGTTACTGCATGAGACCTTCCTGCCTGAGCAATAATAGCTGCTTCTTTTTCATGATGCTTTGCATTCAAGACCTGATGAGGGATTTTCTTTTTCTTTAACATTTTGGAAAGAAGCTCGCTCTTTTCTATACTGGTAGTTCCTACAAGAACTGGTCTTCCTTCTTTATAGCATTTCTCTATCTCTTCTACTACCTTTTTAAACTTTTCTTTCTGGGTTCTGAAAACTACATCAGGATAATCAATTCTGATCATAGGTTTATTGGTGGGAATAACCACTACATCAAGATTATAGATTTCTTTAAATTCTGCTGCTTCGGTTTCGGCAGTGCCTGTCATTCCTGCTATTTTTTCATACATTCTAAAATAGTTCTGAATAGTAATCATAGCAAGAGTCTGATTTTCCGCCTCAATTCTTACTCTTTCCTTTGCCTCTATAGCCTGATGAAGCCCTTCACTCCATCTTCTCCCAGGCATAAGTCTTCCAGTAAATTCATCTACAATTATTATCTTTCCGTCTTTTACTACATAATCCACATCTCTTTTGAAAAGATGATGAGCCCTTAAAGCCTGATGAATATGATGCACTAAACGCACATATCTGGGATTATATAAATTTTTAATTCCAAGAAGCCTTTCGCACTCAGCAATACCTTCCTCAGTAAGCATTACATTCTTTGCTTTTTCATCTATAGTAAAGTGAACATCTTTTTTGAGTTTCCTTACAATTTCGTCTATAAAATAATAAATATCTGTGGACTCCTCAGATGGACCAGAAATAATAAGAGGGGTTCGTGCTTCATCAATAAGAATAGAGTCCACCTCGTCAATAATGGCATAATAATGTCCTCTCTGCACCATGTCTTCAAGGGAATACTTCATGTTATCACGCAAATAATCAAATCCAAACTCACTATTGGTTCCATAAGTAATATCACAGGCATAGGCTTTTTTTCTCTCAGTATCATCCATTCCAGAGACTATGTATCCTGCAGTTAATCCAAGAAATCTATAAACAGGTCCCATCCATTCAGCATCTCTTTTGGCTAAATAGTCATTTACAGTAACAATATGCACACCTTTACCAGTAAGAGCATTAAGATAGGCAGGTAAAGTTGCTACTAAGGTTTTACCTTCTCCTGTCTTCATCTCAGCGATTTTTCCTTGATGAAGAACAATCCCTCCCATAAGCTGAACATCAAAGTGCCTCATTCCAAGAATTCTTCTTGCTGCCTCTCTTACTACTGCAAAAGCTTCAGGTAAGAGTTCGTCAAGTGTTGCTCCTCTTTCCAGTCTTTCTTTAAACTCAACTGTTTTTCTTGCAAGCTCAGCATCAGAAAGTTTCTGAATTTCAGGCTCCAAAGCATTTATTTTTTGAACTATGGGCTTAAGTTTTTTTAACTCTCTTTCGTTTTTTGTCCCTATAATTTTAGCTAAAACCTTGGTGAACATTAGAGAAACCTAACCTCCTTTGAAATTTTGTAAAAATCTTTTCTCTTAATTTAATACCTTTTATCTATAATACAAGTTTTTACATCCGCCCAAAATTTTTAAAAAATTTGCAAAGGTTGATTTATCTTTCCTTTTTATTAAAATTATTTTTATAATACCTTTAGGGGTTTTATAGATGTTTAAAAAATTTGTTTTTTTATTCATTTTAATCTTTTTTGTCAGTCCAATTCTATCCTTTGCTAAAACCTCAGGTTTTAAAGTTACTAATGAGATGATTTACCAAAAGCTTATAGAAATAGAAAAAAGACAGGCAGTATTTGAAGAACGATTTAAACAAATAGATAAACGGTTTGAGCAAATAGATAAGCGATTTGAGGATATGAATAAGCGATTTGAGGAATTGCGAGCTGATATGAATAAGCGATTTGAGCAAGTGGATAAGCGCTTTGAGGAAATGTTAAGTTTTTTAAAGATGATTGTGGGGATATTTACAGCTTTGGTAGTGGCAGTGATAGGCTTTGCTTATTGGGACAGAAGAACAATTATCCGAAAAGCCAGAGATGAAACAATTGAATATTTAAAAAGAGAAGGAGAACTCAGAAAACTAATAGATGCTTTAAAACAGCTTGCTAAAGAAGACAAAAAACTTGCAGAAGTATTACGAACCTTTGGGCTTTTGTAAATTTGTAGCTGCAAGATTCATCTCTACACTCGTCCACTATTATAATTTATGACCAAGGCAAAGCCTGATATTATCTATTTATGATGAACATAAAACTCATCTTTACCAAAAAAAATAACAGGAGAAGGAAACAATGAGGTTAAAATGCCTTTTTACTATTTTACTTACTCTTTTTATATTGGGAACTCGCACAAGCTCAGCAGGAGTTTTTGGATGGAAAACATTTGACACCACGCATGCAAGAGTCTTTTATAAACCAGGTTACGAAAAAGTTGCTATTTACACAGCAGAAATCTTTGAAGCCTACCGTGATAAAGTTATTGATCTTGTGGGAAACGATCCGGGAAAGATAAATCTTGTGCTTGTTGACTTCGGTGCTTATGTTCAGGGAATAGGCTATTATCCCACAAATACCGAGTATGTATTTCTATGGCCCTCCTCAGAAGAAGAATTCATTTATCTTACTCAAAACTATAGAGACCTTATAGTTCACGAATTTACTCACATCTGCGACGGAAACAGAGAAAGAGGACTTCCAGCATTTCTTGATAAACTCATTTTTGGGATGCCTCAAGTCCTTGGTCCATGGATTAGAGGTCCTTTTATAGAATCCACAACCACTTTTTCAGAAGCGTATTTTTCTCCTTACAACGGAAGACCTAATAATCCGCTTACCTCCTATGGGCTATTTGCCTGTCTCATCAAAACAAACTCCATGCCTTCAGACTTTGCTGATATTTTTAACTTTCCTGCAGATGCTCCTCTTCCTTCTGGAGCACATTATCTTATTCCTTCCGGCTTTTATCGCTATTTATCTCAAACCTATGGTCACGACAAAGTTAAACTCTTTTTGAAGGAAT
>CAZQIW010000002.1:0-10039 GCA_964593845.1 uncultured Thermodesulfatator sp.
TAAGGGAGGCAATAGAGCTTGGGCTTAAGCTTAAGTTCGGAGTAGAGGGATTGAAGCTTTGGCCTGAGATAGAAAGAATTAAGGAGATTGAGTTATTAAGGGCAATAAAGGAGGCTCTTGAGGTAGCCACAAGCCTTGAAGAGATAAAAGAATTTTTAAAACAAAATTAGAGGGAAAAGTCTTCTTTTTAAATTTGAATTTAAAGGAATCCTTTAATAGAAGAAAATATGCTTCCTGTGCTTCCACTTAATACTTCAAGCTTTGAGAAAATCAGGAAAAAAGGCTATCTCTATGTGGATAAAACTCCTTGAATTTATAAAATGCTCACTCAGGGTGAGTGTTACTCTCTTTCCCGTCCTCGTAGATTTGGGAAATCTCTTACCGTAAGCACTCTTAATAGCTTTTTAGTGGAAATAAGGAGCCTTTTAAAGGCTTGTGGATTTATGATAAGTGGGACTTTAAACCTCACCCGGTGATTCTTTTTGACTTTAACAGAATTCCAAGAAAAGATCCTGAAAATTTGACAGAAGGAATAAGAGCTGTTTTGCTTGCCTATGCAAAATCAGAGGAAATTTTTCTTGAGAAGAAAGGAGCTATAGAAACACTTTTTTGGCAATTGATAGAAGCACTTTATGGTTCATTCCTTGACAAAAATTAAATTCCAGTATAAATTGCCATAAGATAAATAACTTATGAGCCTTGTATAAAATTAGCAATATTTCGGGCAGGATCAAAATCCGCTTTAGCTGGATAGAATAATACATAAAAAGAAATCTTTTATGAAAAATACAAAAGAAGCAATTATTGTTATAGAAAATTTAGTAAAAACTTATCGTGGAAAAGGAGAAGAGGTTAGAGCTTTAAAAGGAATAAATTTAACACTTTTTAGAGGAGAATTTGCAGCTTTGGTAGGTCCTTCAGGCTCAGGTAAAACTACTTTGCTAAATTTGATAGGAGCTTTGGATCGTCCTACTTCTGGAAAAATCTTTTTTCTCGGAAAGGACTTAAGTTCATTAAGTCAAAAAGAACTTGCTATCCTTAGAAGGAAGCATATAGGTTTTATTTTTCAAAATTTTAATCTTATCCCTGTGCTTACTGTAGAAGAAAATGTAGAATATGTGCTTTTATTACAGGGAATGCCTTCTAAAGAGCGAAAAGAAAGGGTGAGAAATATACTTAAAGAAGTAGGATTAGAAGGGATGGAAGACAGATTTCCTACTCAGCTTTCAGGTGGGCAACAACAAAGAGTTGCTATTGCAAGAGCTATAGTCCATGAGCCTGCAATAGTCCTTGCAGATGAACCAACTGCAAACCTGGATACAGAAACTGGTAAAACCATTTTACGCCTTATGAAAAAATTAAATAAAGAAAAAAATATAACCTTTCTTTTTTCCACTCATGATCCTCTGATTATGCAAGAAGCAGAAAGAGTAATTTTTTTAAGAGACGGATTAATTGAAAAAGAGGAATAAATTTAAACTTAAAAAGGAGTAAGAAGATGCCTTTTTTTGATAGAGAAGAAGATGTGAAGAGGCTTAAAGCAGTGCTTTCAGGAGAGCCTAATCTGGTTTACTTTGTTTATGGTCCTATAAACAGTGGAAAAACTGCTCTTCTTAGTAAGGTGTTTGAGGAGCTTCCAGAGGAGTATGTGGTGTTTTACATTAACTTTAGAGGGCTTGATGTGGAGCAGATTGAAGACCTGATGCGGGTGCTTTTTGATGTGGAATATGGTAAAGGGAAGGAGGCTCTCAAAGAAATCGTAAAAGAAGTATTAAAAGAAGGTGCTAAACTATTTAAAAAAGCTAAAGGGATTCCTATTCCTGAAAAGGTGTTTGACTACCTTTTTGAAAAAGGAAAAAAAACAGAAGATGCCTTTAGATACTTAGAAAACTTGTTTAGAGAAATTATTGAGGAGAGGAAAAGACCTGTTTTGGTGGTAGATGAGCTTCAGGTAATAAAGAATGTAATGAATGCAACTGGTCAAAGGGTGCTTGACAGGCTTTTCAATTTTATGGTAAGGCTTACCAAGGAGATTCATCTTTGCCACTGCCTTTGTGCAACAAGCGATTGCCTTTTTATAGAAGAAATTTATACCAATGCAAGGCTTGAGGGCAGAGCAGAGTATCTGCTTGTAGATGACTTAAAAAAAGAGGACGCCCTCAGGGTGTATGAGGGCTTTGGATTTGAGGATAAGGAGTTGGTGTGGGATTACATAGAAGGGAAGTTTGGAGATATGATAAGGCTTTTTGAGAGAAAGAAAATTGGTTTTTCAGAGAAGGAGGCTCTGGAGTTGATGCTAAGGGATGCAGTGGAGAGGCTTGATGAATTTTTACTTCGGGTTAAGCGTTTCAGGAGGAGCTTTGAGGGAGAAGAGATAAGAGAAGAGGAAGTGAGAAAGGCTTTGAGTGTCTTTAAAACAGAGAAAGAAGTGAGGAAGAGTGCTATTGACATTGTTTATAGAAATTACCTTGTTAGAGAAAACATTTTGTTTTACAACCCTGTGCTGGGAACTCTTCGTCCGCAGAGCAGACTTATAGAAAGAGCCATAAAAGAAGTAGTTTAAAAGTTAGAACGGTATGAGATTCTTTTTCCTTATTCTTTATGTTCTTTTTCTTAGCACAGAGGTATGGAGTTTTTCCATAAAATATTTGAAAGAGCATCATATAGAAATAAGAGGAATAATTGAATTTGGAAATACAATACAAAAAACACAAATAGAACAAAGTCAAAAAGAATGGCTAAATAACTTGTGGTCCTATACAAGGATAACAGCCGAAAGATATACTGAATTTTCAGAAGCTTTTCTTTCTTATGAGCTTTTTTCTTTTTATCAATTTAAAAGGAACACTTTATCCAATAATCCACAGTTTGTTTTTCAAGACTATGAAAACAAATATAGAATTTGGGATTTCTCAGAAGACCTTGTAAAAGACGAAAAATACAAAATTAAACATCAACTTAATCAATTTTATTATAAAAAATTTTTAACTAATGGGGAAGTTATTTTAGGAAGACAAATAATTTCCTTAGGCACAGCCCGAGGAATTTCCCCCTTAGATATATTTACCAATTTTAATCAGATTTCTGTAGAAAATAAAGAACTGCCTGGCGTAGATGCTATTCTATTGAAACATTACTTTTCTTTTAAAACAACAGAATTAGAATTAAACTATGGAATAGTGGGAGGTAAAGATAAAATTATTAAAAATGGTGGAATGTTTTTAAAACTTTACTATTCTTCTGCTCCAGGCGATTTTAAATTTTTGAGCTTAAAAGTTAAGGATTGGTATGTAATAGGATTGGCTTGTGAAGTTCCTATTCGGAAGGCTGGGATGTGGTTTGATGGTGGCGTATTTTTGAAAAACCCTTATGCTTATTTTAGAAGCAGTCTTGGAATAGAATACTTTCTTTTTCAAGAAATATACTTCTTTTTAGAATATTATTACAATCAGGCTAAAGAAAAAATTTTAGAAATAACTTTTCAACCTCCAGAAAAAGAATATTTAATAACTGGATTAAAATGGGATAAAGATTTGTTTAAAACTTCCCTTTATTATGGAAAAAGTTTAGCTTCTAAAAACTATTTTTATCAGATTCAAGAGGAAGTTTCACTTGATGAAAATTTATTTTTGACCCTTGGCAGCTCAGGAGACTATAATTTTAAACTTTTTTACTTAAAACTAACATATTACTATTAAAAACAATAGACCTTTAAACAATGCCTTACTTTGTAATAAAAAATGTAAATATTTTTACTAAATTTTCTATTTTATCGCAAGCAGCTAAATTTGATAGTCTTGGAATAACGACCTGCAAAGAGAAAAACAGGAATATTCCGATTTTAAAGATACTTTTTACTAATATTTGTATTAATAACTGTAAATACTGTTATAACCGGGTAAAAAATGATATTAGAAGAGCCATTTTTACGCCAGAGGAAATTGCTAAGCTTACTTTTGAGCTGTATAAAAAAGGGGTTATAAAAGGCTTATTCTTAAGCTCTGGAATTTTTCGGAGTGCAGATGATACCATGGAGCGGATGATTAAAGGAATAGAAATTTTAAGGAAAAAATACGAGTTTAAGGGATATATTCACTTAAAGATACTTCCAGGCACTTCTGAAGAATTAATAAAAAAGGCTATTAATCTTGCTGACAGGGTAAGTTGTAATATAGAACTTCCCACTCAGAAGAGTCTTAAATTCTGGGCTCCTGAAAAAGATAAGGCAGAGCTTATTAAAACTTTATGTAAAATAAAAAAACTCCAGCTTGAAAAAGAAGTTCCTCTTTCAGCCTCAACTCAGCTTATTATCGGAGCTTCTTCTGATAAAGATAAAACCATATTAAAATTAGCAGAAGATCTTTATAAGAACAGGCTTGTAAAAAGGGTTTATTATTCTGCTTATATTCCTGTAAATAAAGATCCGGATCTGCCTGATATAAAAAATCCTCCCTATTTAAGAGAATACCGGCTCTATCAGGCAGACTGGCTTATGAGATATTATGGATTTACTCTGGAAGAGCTTTTCTTCAATAAGGAAAATTTAGATCTTAATTTAGATCCAAAACTATCCTGGGCACTTTCTCATCCAGAATTCTTTCCAGTAGATATTGCAAAAGCTGATTATTGGGAACTTGTTAGAGTGCCTGGAATAGGACCTCAGGTTGCAAAAAAGATTATAAAACTTAGAAAAGAGTCTATAATTAATGAAGAAAGTTTGAAAAAATTGGGATTATCTCTGGAAAAAATTAAAAACTTTATAACAATTAAAGGAAGACCTTTAAGGAGGATACTTTATAAATCAAATGATTTTAAGGCAACACAATTAACATTGGAGAACTTCTATGGAATATTTTGATAAAATTGCTAAGTATTACGATAAGTGGTTTCAGACTAAGGTAGGAAAATATGTGGATACTACAGAAAAAGAATTAATTTTTTCTCTTTTAAAAACAAAAAGGGGAATGGCTCTTGATTTGGGATGTGGCACAGGAAATTATATTTTTGAATTGAAAAAAAGAAATTTTAAAATAGTAGGAATGGATATAAGTAAAGAAATGCTAAAAATAGCTTTAAAAAAATTTCCAGAAGTTCCATTAATAAGAGCAGATGCTTATAAAGTTCCTTTTAAAAGCAATATGTTTGATTTGGTTTTGAGTATTACTGTGTTTGAGTTTATAAAAAAGCCAGAAGAGGTTTTAAAAGAGATTTACAGAATCTTAAAACCTGGAGGAGAGTTTATTATAGGGACAATGAATGGAAGGAGTTTATGGTTTTTATTTAAACGCTTAAAATCAATTTTTGTAGAAACAGCTTATAGATATGCAAGATTTTATACACCAGCTGAGCTGGAAATCCTCTGCAGAAAAACAGGATTTAAAGAAATTGAAACCAGAGGCATTATTTTTTTCCCATCTTTTTTCCCCTTTTTAGATTTTGCTTTAAAAATGGATAAAAAATTTAACAAACTTTTTAAAAATCTGGGAGCTTTTGTGGTTGTAAGAGGGAGAAAATAGAGATAAACTTTTTTAAAGAGAGGTAAGAAAATGAAGTTAAAAGAGCTAATTTATTTAGATTATAATGCTACTACTCCCTGCTTGCCAGAAGTAGCAGAGGCTTTCAAGCTTTATTCCTTGGAATACTTTGCCAACCCAAGCTCTGGGCATAAATTTGGAAGGTTTGTTAGAGAACACTTGGAAGAGTTTCGGCGGAAAGTAGCAGAGCTTATAAATGCAGAACCAGAGGAGATATACTTTACCTCTGGAGGCACAGAATCTAATCACTTAGCCCTTATGGGAAGTGCTTTTTCTAAGGAAAAAGGACATATTTTAGTTAGTGCTTTTGAGCATCCCTCAGTTTTAAATCCTGCGGCTAAACTTTTAGAGCTTGGTTTTGATGTGGATTTTATTCCTGTAAATCCACAGGGGTATGTAGAACCTGATACAGTTAAAAAGCTTTTGAAACCAAATACCATTCTTGTATCTGTGATGCTTGCCAATAATGAAATAGGCACTATTCAACCTGTAAAAGAAATTGCCGAGATATGCAAAGAAAGAGGAATAACTTTTCACACTGATGCCTGCCAGGCTGTGGGAAAAATTCCTGTAGATGTAAAAGAGCTGGGATGTGATATTTTAAGTATGGCTGGGCATAAAATGTATGCACCCAAGGGTATAGGAGCTATTTACATAAAAAAAGGAATAGAAATAAGCCCTATTTTTTTAGGAGGAGGGCAGGAAAGAGGAATTCGTGCTGGAACAGAGCCAGTGGGTTTAATTGCAGCTTTAGCAAAAGCAGCTGAAATAGCAAAAAGAGATGTTCAGGCTGAGGCAGAGAGGCTTATTTTTTTAAGAGAAAAGTTATACCAAGGATTAAAAGAGATTTATCCAGAACTCTATCGCTATGGTATTCCAGAAAAAACACTGCCCAATACTTTAACAGTTTCTTTTGTGGGAAAAAATGGAGCTAAAATTTTAGCAGAACTTCCACAAATTTGTGCATCAACTGGCTCTGCCTGTCACGATAGAAAGGGGTCTCACACCTTACTTGCTTTAAAAGTAAAACCTGAGATAGCTGAGGGAACTATCCGTTTTTCCTTAGGAAGATACACCAACCTGGAAGATATAGAAAAAACTTTAGAACTTTTTGCTGAATATTTTAAGTAATGTTTAAACAAATAGGCAATCTCTTTTTAATTAAACCTTCGGTTAGTTTAAAGGAAGAAGAAAGATCTTTTTATAAGGATTTAAACCTTAGACATTTTATTTTTTTTAAAGAGCATTTTAAAGAGGATTTCAGAAAAATATTGGAGGAAATAAGGAGTGCAGTTTTACCAGGGCTGCTTGCTGTGGATCAGGAAGGAGGAAGGGTTTGTAGAATAGAAGGAGACTTTGAATCCCCTGCTGAAATAGGCAGAATATATAAAGAAACCCTTAATGAAACTTTTGTAAGAGATTGGGCAGGAAGAATAGCAGAGAGTTTAAAAAAATATAATCTTAATTTAAATCTTGCACCCTGTGTGGATCTTGCAGAGGAAGAGGCAGCAGAATTTTTAAAAAGTAGAACCTTTTCTCTTGACGCAGAGCTTGTAAAAAGGCTTTCCTTAATTTTTATAGAAGAGCATAAAAAAAGAGAAATTTTAAACTGCATCAAACATTTTCCAGGATTAAAAGGAGTAAAAATAGATCCTCATAAGGAGCTTCCATTTAAAGAAACCCTGGATAGAGAGAGCCTTAAACCTTTTGAATTTTTTATTAAAAAAGACATAGTTTTTATTATGAGCACTCATATTGTGATTAAAGAAATAGAGGGTTTGCCTGTAACCTTTTCTGAAAAGATGATACACTTTTTAAGAAAAAATTTGGATTATAAAGGAGTGATTTTAACAGATGATTTAAACATGGGAGCATTAAGTAGATGGGAACTTCAGGAGAGGATTATTTTAAGTATAGCAAGTGGGCATAATTTATTAATATATTGTGGATGCTGGGAGGATTTAGCACAAGCCCTTTTTGATATAAAAACCGAGCTTGAAAAAAGTCAGGTATTAAAAGAAAGAATTAAAGAAAGTCTTTACAAACTGTCTCATATTGTAGATTTACATTTTTAAGTCATTTAAGATTATTTTTTCCCATTCACTTAAAGAAGGGCAGATAGTGCAGCCAAGGCGATAAAACCCTTTGTAATACAAGGGATGCAGTTTTATTCCATGCATAAGGATGTAAAGCTGCACCATTGCTCCACTCCAGTATTTAAGAGGAAAAAGCTCAGTGGCGATTCGTTTCTCTATTTCTTTTCTCCTTCTCCTTGTTTTGCTTTCAGCTTCTCTGTCTCCTGCAATTAAAGTAGGAGTTGCAATTTCTTTAAGTGCTTCCATTTTTAATGCAGTGCACCACCTGTTTTCATGAGTAGGTAGCCCATACTTTTCTATATCAAAGGTAACTTCTATTTTTATCAATTCTACTCCAAGAGTTTCGCAAAGATATTTAACATACTCTTCTGTAAAAGGCATCTCGTGGCTTACCTTTACATAAAGTGCTTTAACTTTTTTAAATGCCTTTTTAGCAAGTATTAAAGCAGCTGTGCTATCTTTACCACCACTTACAGGGACTCCTATTTCACCTTCTGCTTTTTTCTGCAAAAAAGCTATTGCAATTTCTTCCAGTTTTTTTAGCCAGTTTTTATTCTGCCTAATAAGATCCTCTATTTTTATCTTTTTAGCTGCTATTTCTGGATGATGAATTTTTACAGAAAGAGGTCCTCCTATTTTTTTACTTATAAGAGCTTTAAACTGTGGAGTATAAATAGCTTCTTCATTTAGAAGTTTCCGAAGAATAAGATTCCCTTCTTCTACTTTAACTCCAAAAACAGTTTCAGTATTTTTTACAAAATCTTTTCCAATAATAAAGTAAGCGTCATAATCAGGATGTATATCCTTTATTACTTCAGGAGTTGTAGAAAAGATAAAGGAGTTTTCTTGGAATTTAAATCCCAGTCTTAATTCAGCTTTAGCCTGTTCAAAAGCATCTATAAGTTCTGAAAGCCTGGCATTCCTTACAGATTTTTTATTTAGTCTTACAATTTTGTAAATAGGAGTGATTTTTGCGATTTCCCTTTCTACTTCATTAGCCAATGATTCATCTTCTTTCCCAAAGAAAAAGATAGGAATTTTACTTTTAAAACTTTCAAAGTCTGCTTTTTCAAGAACTCTTATTCCTCCCAGAGTTACAACTTCTTCATTAAGAGCATGTTTTAATGCCTTAGCATCCTTTTTTGCTCTTGCTATTACCACTATCATTTCAGACTATTTTTAAAAAATAAATTATCCACAGGATAATTGACACCAAAACAGCTGAAGGAACAAGCTGTTTGTAAACTTTTGACAGATCAGCTTTATAATATCTGGCACTTAAGACCAGACACAGATGAAGAGGAGACAACATTATTCCCATAAATCCTCCGCCAAAAACCAGCATAAAATGCAAGTGTTGAAAAGTGCTTCCCATACCAGTAAAATTTATAAGCAAAGGAAGAACTATAGCAGCAAATCCTACTTCAATACCAACTGCAAAGCCTATTACAAAAGCAAGAAAAAAAGCAGCCAGCGGAGTGGGAATATGAAGCATTTTTAAGTGTTCAAAAAATACCTGAGCAGAGCCTGTGTATGTAATAAGGTCTTTGTAAAACATAACTCCTACTATTAAAAGAAGGATACCAGGATCAAGGGTTTGACTAAAAATTTTTTTAAGCTGAGGAAATCCTGGTTTTTTGTGAAGATAAAGTAAAATTACTGTGCATGGAAGAGTAATTACAAGGGGTATATGAAGCACAAGAGAAAAAATAATTACTAAAAAAAGAGGATACAGAGAAAGAAAAAGCTCCTTTATTTCTTTTAATCTGAATGACTGACTTTTAGGAATACAAAAATAATTTTTCATAAAGAGGCACACCATTCCTATCATTGCCAAAGTAATAAAATATCCAGCTTTTATTATCTGGGGATAGCTGGTGTTTACTATACTTGCTGCAAGAATAAAGCTTGGATAAAGAGGCCATATAGGGATCCATAGATGTCTGCACCAATAGTTTATAAAAGTGGCATCTGCTGGCTTAACCCGATATTTTGAAACAAGATCTCTTATCATTATAGCTGAGATTAAAGCTCCTCCAGGCATTGGTAAAAATCCAACTACAGCAGGTAAAATAAGCAGGCTCATTTTTCCAGCAAGTGCTTCTATTTTTTCACTTAGATTTTTTAATAAACCCAGTTCCTGCATGGAAAATCCCAAAGTAAAGGCGGAAATAATGATTATTATAAGTTTTAAAGTTTCTAAGGAAGTGACGGTAATAAAAAATCTTTCCAAAGTTTGAAGTTTAATAGTAAGAAAACCGAGAATAAAGGAGCCTATTAAAATAGCAAGAGTAACGTTTTTTTTGACTCGGATGATGAGAAGGATTAAAAATATAGAAAAAAATAATGCTAAACAGGAGTCCATAATGTTTAAATTATACACCCAAAATAGGAAAAACGGGAAATTAT
>CAZQIW010000002.1:10139-32467 GCA_964593845.1 uncultured Thermodesulfatator sp.
CAGGAGTCCATAATGTTTAAATTATACACCCAAAATAGGAAAAACGGGAAATTATCCATTAAAAACTTGGAGGTTATTCGGAAAGAGGTATAATTAATTTTAAAAAATTTTTTAAAATTTTTAAGATTTAAAATTTTTAAGAGGAGAGATAATGAAAAAAGAAATTCTTTACGAAGAAATAGTTTCTGCAGTAAAAGAAGGATATATTAAAGCCTGTAAAAAACTTCCTGAGAGTGTAATAAGTTTAATTGAAAAAGCTTTAAAAGAGGAAGAAAATCTTTTAGCAAAGGCTGTACTTGAGGTATTAATAGAAAATGCCAGAATAGCTGAAAAAGAAGGGTTGCCTTTGTGTCAGGATACAGGAGTTCCTATAGTATGGGTAAGGATAGGAGAGGGGATAAGGGTTAAAAACTTGGAGAAAGCTATAAATGAAGGGCTGGCTTTAGCCTGCAAAGAAGGCTTTTTAAGAGCTTCTGTATGTGATCCCATTAGCCGTAAAAATACAGGCACCAATACCCCTGCAGTTATTCATTATGAAATAGTTCCAGAAGACATTCTGGAAATAGAGATTCTGCCAAAAGGATGTGGAAGTGAAAATATGAGTGCCCTTGCCATGCTTCCTCCTTCAGCAGGTTTAGAAGGAGTTAAAGATTTTGTAGTAGAAACTGTAAAAAAAGCAGGTCCTAATCCCTGCCCTCCTATTATTGTAGGAGTAGGTATAGGAGGATCTTTTGAAAAAGCTGCACTTCTTGCTAAAAGGGCTTTATTTAGAGACCTAAACATTCCACATTCAGATCCAGAGATAGCAAATTTAGAAAAAGAACTTTTAGAACGGATAAATACCTTAGGTATTGGACCCTTAGGGCTAAAAGGTAAAACAACCTGCTTAGCAGTTCATATAGAAACCTATCCCTGTCATATAGCGAGTTTGCCTGTGGCTGTAAACATTCAGTGCCATTGCGCACGAATTGCTAAAATTAAACTTTTGTAAAATTTTTTTAGAGAAAATGAAATTTATAAAATTTTTAATATTAATTTTATCTTTAAGCCTGATAAGCTGTGGAAAAAAAGCTCCTCCTTTACCTATAAAGGAAAGTATTCCTAAGGAACCCTCTTTGCAGATTAAAGCCACTCAGGGAGGTTTTGAGCTTTTAATTACCCTTCCTACTCATACCCAGGGCGGTTATCTTTTAACTAAAATAAAAAAATTGATAATTGAAAAAAAAGAATGGTCTCTTGACAGAGCTAAAGCAGAAAAAAAGATATATAAAATAAAACTTAAACCAAGCTTACATCCAGCAGCAACTACCATTGTTTATAATGATTATAAAGTAAAAAACAGGTATTGTTATAGCTATAGAGTAAAAGTAGAGAAAGACTTTCTGGTAAAAACTCCATTTACAGCTCCAGTGAGTGTTTGCTGGCATAATCCTCCATCTTTTCCTGAAAATTTTAGGATTAAACAAGTGCAAAAAAATGTGATTTTACTTAGCTGGGACAGACCAACAAAAGATATATATGGCTTAAAGCTGAAAGAAGGAGTTTTTTATAGAATAGAAAAACTTTTTCAGGGCAAAAAAAAGGTTATAGAAGTAAAGGGGAACAAATTTTGGGATAAAATCACTTCCTCAAAAAAAGTGTGTTATAGAATAAGAGCAGTGCTTGATTTTAAAGGAACATTAATTCCAGGTCCTAAAACTCCGCAAATTTGCACCAAAGATTAAAAAGTGTAAAAGTGTAATGTGGTTTCTCCATAAGTTCTTGTTTGAACACGGGAAAAATCGTTTATTTTTTCAGGAAGTTCTACCTCTGTATGTTCTTCTGCAATTACAAGGGCTTCTTTTTTTAATAACTCTACAGGAAATTTTTTAAGTGTTTTAATAGCAAGGTCTTGTTTATAGGGAGGGGCAATAAAAACTAAATCAAAATAATTTTTAAACCTATTTGTTAGTTTATTAAGACCTTGTGGAAGTTTTAGCTTAAACACAGCGGCTTTATTTTTTAGTTTAAATTTTTCTAAGTTTTTTTCAATAAGTGAGATACTTAAAGGACTTAAATCTACAAATACTGCAAACTTAGCTCCTCTTGAAAGGGCTTCAATTCCAAGAGCTCCAGTGCCTGCAAAAAGATCCAAAACACACCAGTCAGAAAGATCATGCCCTAAAATATCAAAAATAGCTTTTCTTATACGGGTTCTTAAAGGGCGAATTTCCAGACAATTAGAAGGCGGAAAATAAAGCTTTTGTCCTTTTAAAAAGCCCCCTGTAATTTTCAAAAGGAAACCCTTTTATTCTGAAATAATTTGTAACCAGGTATTGGGAATGGCAAAATAATAGGGATTTAATCCAGGATGATAATATTTTCCTTTAAATATTTGTTTTGGATTAAACCAATCCTTTTCTTCCTTTGTAGCAAGGAAAAAGGCAATCTCCTCTCCATAACAGGGAACAAAAGCCCTTACTATTTTTACCACTGGGAAAGCTTTTTTAATTAAAGGAAGTGATTCTTTAATAATTTGAGGGAAATATATCGGAAGACTTGCTTGTTGGATAAATACTCCATAGGGTTTTAACACACGAGAGGCTTCTTTATAAAAATCCAGAGTATATAAAGTTTTAGCAGGACCTACAGGATCAGTGCAGTCCACAATAATAAGATCAAAACTCTCGGATGAAGCTTCTTTTAACCCCTCTAATCCATCCTTAATTAAAAAAGTAAGTCTGGGATCACTATAGTCTCCAGAAATTTTGGGAAAATACTTTTGACAGAGCTTAAAAACTAATTCATCAATCTCATACTGGACGATCTTTTTAACAGAAGGAATTTGTTGAACAAGTTTTAAAACACCACCATCTCCACCTCCTATAATAAGAACTTCCTGAGGTGGAGATGGTAATAAACTTGCTGGAAGATAAGTTATAGTTTCATGATAAATAAATTCATCTCTTTCAGTAAACTGAACAATACCATCTAATACAAAAAAATATCCCCAGGTCTCATTTTTAAAAATCTGTATCTTTTGTAAACCTTTTTCTTCAAGAACTAATTCAACTTTATAAGCATGCCCAAAATCTTTGAAAATCCTTTCCCGCCACCAGAAGTGTCCAGTCAAGTTTCTCCTCCTTCAGTATTTTCAACCTCAGAAAGCCCTCTTTCCAGTTCAGCAATGTAAACATTTTTGGGTTTTAAATTTTCTTGTAATTTTTTTAGTATTTTATAAGCTTCTTCTTTAGTTTCTGCTAATATATCAATAGCAGAATACCCTTTTTCAGGCCAGGTATGAATATAAATTTGAGCAGTGCCAGAATTAACCTGAGCAGAAACACCAAAGGGCTGGAACTGATAACTTATAGCCCAAATTTTTTGCTCTTTACCATTTCCATTTCCGTTACCATTTTTACTAAAAATAAGAGCAGATTTAAGAGCATCTTCTACAGTTTTTGCTTCAGCTAATAATTCAAAAGGAGAATTCCAGAATTCAGCAATTAAGTGATACCACCAGATACATCGTTTTAATGCACCTTGCTGGGCAGGATAAAGTTGCATTTTTTCAATTTGACAGAGAGTCTCTGTTCTCATAGCTCACCTCCCCCCAGGCAAGGTGCCCGGTTTTTTTGTTTTTTGATTTGCAAAATAAAAAAATCGGGACGGGCGGATTTGAACCGCCGACCCCCCACACCCCAAGCGGGTGCGCTCCCAGGCTGCGCTACGTCCCGATTATAAAGACAAAAAAGGCTTTTTTGATAGTTATCTATAATAAAAAATCTTTAATAATTGTCAAGAGCTAAAAAAAATTTTTTAATATAATAAATCTTACACTTCATTTTATATTCAAATAAAGAAATTTTACTAAATCTCTTTCTGTAATAATCCCTTTAAGTGCTCCGTTTTCTATTATTAAAGCCCCTCCAACTTTTCTTTCTATCATTCCTTCTACTACTTCTGAAATCTTTGCAGTGGTATAAAAAACTAAAGGTTCTTTATACTTTAAAACATCTGAATTTAAACTAACTTCTTCAATGGTTTTACTAAGAACATCTTTTATATCTCCTGTTTCAAGCATCTTAAAAGCATCTTTTGAAAAATACCTAATAAAATCTCTGGAAACCACTAAGCCTAAAAGCTTTTGGTCTTTAATTATAGGTAACCTTCTGAGTTTATTGGAAATCATAATTTTCATAGCTTCTTCTATAGTAGTAGAAGGAGAGACTGCTATTACTTTTGTGGTCATATAATCTCTAACTTTTCCATCTATTTGTTTTTGAGTTGCTAAAAATTTAAGAATATCTCTTTCTGTAATTATTCCACATATCCTCTGGTCTTTATCAACGATTGGACATCCTCCTACTCTTTTTTCAATCATCAATTTAACTGCAGCTTCCCAAGAATCGGTTTCCCTTACACAAACCACTTCTTTTGTCATTATTTCCTCTATGTTTTCATTTACAGCTTGTGCTAAGTTACCGCTATATCTATTAGCAATTAAATTATACTTCTCCCCACCTCCTAAAAAATTTATTAAGTCTGTAGCAGTAACTATACCTGTAACCTTTTTCGTCCCTGCTTCTACAATAGGCATCCTTCTAAAATTTGCTTTGACCATGGTTTTTAAAGCATTCATTATAGTAGAACGAGGAGAAATACTTTTAACTTCTTTGGTTGCTAATTCCATAACACTTTTACTTTCCATGCTAACTCCCTCCTTTTTTAGTTTTAAAGAGCATATATTTTTAAATTTTAATTGGATTTTTAAAATTTAGCAAATAATTTTAACTACTATCCACTATGTCAGAACTAACATAGATGAAAGGCTGGAAAAGTTTTATAAAGTTTTTTAATTACAGGGTTGATTAAGTTGACAGGCTCCATCAGAAGACTGAGAAGGAATAAAAATTGGAGAAGATTCTAAGTTAAACAAATGATTTAATTTTTTTCCAGAATTTGTTTTTATATTTACTTTTTTCTTGTTTCTTTTTGATTTTTTTCTTTTCCTTAGAGAAACTCTTTTTTTAGTTGAAACATATTTTTCTTCCAGCCATTTTATAATATTTTTGTCTCCATTAAGTATAATAATAGTGCTATTTTCTTTGTAAATTAAATTTGGAACACTATTTAACCCCAGCATTCTTAATAAAGGATAGGCTCTTTTTACTTCATAACTTTTAAACTTAATATTATGCTTTTTTGCATACTCAATTACCTTTTCGCAGTGAGGACATGTTTTTTGATAAACTATAGCAGGAAAACTAAGATTAAGAGGTTTCAAATTAACATTCACTAAGTAAGTTGCAGTAAAAATTGCCAGAAATCCCAGAATACCACATATAAAAAAGCTATAATGCCTTTGAGAAAGGAAATCAAGGATAAAACAAAGTAAAACAAGGATAAAAATAGTTAAACAAAAGTGACAGACCTCTTTTATAAACCATATTTGAAATCCTACAAAAAATCCTTCAACCATTAAACAAAGGCTTAACAATAAAGATCTAAGGATTATTACCTGAGAAGTAATTAAGTTAAAACTATCAAGCAGAGAAATAAAAGAAAGAAATAGAAATATTATAATTCCCAAGTAATTTAGAAAATTGTGAACATCAAAAAGATGCACAGTTGCACATCCTTGAGTATGGCAGATAGAAGTGCCTTTGAAATTCAAATAGACCTCTAAAATGCTTAAAGCTAAACCACTTAAACTAATTGCCAGAAGAAGATATTTATAAAGTTTTTTTGAGGAACTTTTTGACTTATGAATAAAGAGTATTTCCATAAAACCATATAATACTCTCTTTTTATCAATTATCAATATCAATTATCAAGCTAAATTTTCCCTTTTAAAAACCTAAAAGCCTCCTCAAAAATCTTAATAGCACAATAAGGACCACACATAGTGCATGCTTTACTTTTAGAAACTCCTCCTTCCAGTCTATATTTTCTTGCTTTTTCTGGATCTATAGAAAGTTCAATTTGGGCTTCCCAGTCAAGACGGGCTCTGGCTTCAGCCATTTTTAAATCCCATTCCCAGGCTGATTTTATACCTTTTACTAAATCTGCTACATGAGCCGCTATTTTTGAGGCAATAAGTCCTTCTTTTACATCCTCTATAGTTGGTAATCTTAAATGCTCTGCAGGAGTAAGATAACACAAAAAATCAGCACCTGCAGAGGCTGCAATAGCACCTCCTATAGCACCTACTAAATGGTCATAACCAGGAGCTATATCCGTGGCTAAAGGACCTAATACATAAAAAGGAGCATTATAACAAAGTTTTTTCTGTAACTTAACATTTGCTTCTATTTGATTTAATGGCACATGTCCTGGTCCCTCTATCATTACCTGAACACCCTTTTCCCAAGCTCTTAAAGTTAATTCTCCAAGAAGAATTAATTCCTGGATCTGAGCAGCATCAGTTGCATCAGCAATACATCCAGGTCTTAATCCATCTCCTAAGGATAAAGTAACATCATAAGTCCGAGCTATTTCTAATAGCTCATCAAAATGTTCATATAAAGGATTTTCTTTATTATTATAAATTATCCACTCAGCAATAAATGATCCTCCTCTTGATACTACTCCTAAAATTCTTTCTTTATTTTTTAGCCTTTGTAAAGATTCTTTAGTCACTCCACAATGCACAGTCATAAAATCAACCCCATCTTCTGCCTGTTTTTCAATCACTTTAAAAATCTCAGAAACAGTCATTTCTACAATAGATTTATGATGCTTTTCAACTGCCTCTATAGCTGCTTGATAAATAGGAACTGTGCCTAAAGGGACTGGACAATTTTCTCTTATAATTTTTCTTATCTCATCAAGATCCCCTCCTGTTGAAAGATCCATTACAGTATCTGTTCCATACTTTAAAGCTATCTCCAGTTTTTTTAGTTCTTCTTCTATATTTGGACGATCCTTAGAGGTCCCTATATTAACATTTACCTTAGTCTTTAAACCCTTTCCTATAGCACAAGGTTTTTTAACAAATCCTTTTTTGTTTTTACAAATAACTATTTCTCCTTTAGCAAGACCTTCCCGAATATATTCTTCAGTTACCTCTTCTTCTTTTGCACAAATTTTTATTTCTTCGGTAATTTGCCCTTGCTCAGCAAGTTCTTTAAGAGTCATTATAAAATTTCCTCCTCTGATAATTTAGATATATTTTACAAAATTTTACTACGAATTTAAGTGAAACACGATAAGAAAAGAAAAAATTCACTATCTTACTGCCCTATAGGAAGGGTAAGTATAGGTGATACTCCCTTTCCTTTTGAAGCCTCCAGAGCAAAAAGTTGTTGTAATAAAATAAAAGTAGATTTAGTAGAAATATCCTGATCAGGTATATAAAACCAATGATTACGATATTTCACTGCAATAACCGCATCTGAGGGCAAGGAATTTTTGTGATAAACATGGAAAAGATCTCCTAAAAGGGTATTCCAAGAAAAAGGACGACCATCAGGATACTGGGTAAGAACAACTCGCCCGGTTTTCAAGTCTTCTTTTGGAACTTCTATTCCTTGTGATAAATAGAAAAGCACACCAATTAAAGAGCGGGTTTCTATTTGAATAACCGAAGAGGTTCTCTCTGCTTCTGGACCTACTAACGGATAATAAGGAGCTTCTTTTAATCCTAAAATTTTTCTTACTTCTGCTATTAAAGGATCATCCCCAAGAAAAACTAAAGCAGGAAAGGTTTTTCCTCCTTGTTGGATATAAAGAAAATGTAATTTTCTCTTTTTACGCAAAATTTCAAGCTTGCGAGTTAAATCCAGAAAAGTTTTAAACTCCGGAGCTTCCTTAGGAGTAGGACCCGAAGCTGTAGGAGCATTAGGAATACCATTTAAAGACTGCACACAAAGCCTAAGGACACGATCTGCTCTCCATCCAGAATTAAGAAGCAATATTAAATGATCAATCGGAATAGGAGATAAAAGCCTGCGGGCAAATTTCTCTCCCTGAAGTGGTATAAAAGTAAAAGTAGGTTTTTCAGTATAAGAAAAACCTAACCCCAGACTGTAAGAATCTGGCCCCTCTTTTAAATCTGCACCAGTAGAAAGAGAACCAGAAAAAGAATACTGACTGGAAATACTGGTAACTTCTAAAAATACAGGACTTTCTCCATAGCGCAAACGCACAAGGTTCAAAAGCATCTGTTCACTTACTGCATGTTGCAAAGCTTTATTAAAACCCAGAGAAGATTGTTTGAATGAATGTTGAACCATTCCACCACATCCTGAAAGTAAAAAAAGAACTGTCAACCCTAATAAAATAACTTTCCATCTTGCCCACTTCATAAATTCTTAATCTCCTTCTGATTTTTTCTTATATTTTACATTTTTTAATATTATTTTCAATTGTTTTAAAAATTTATTCAAAAAATTTTGGTTTTAATAGACTTTTAATTTATTTGTGTGAATTACTCATACACTTCAAGACAGATTCTGTCTTTTTCGTGAAGTTCTTTAAAATAAACAGAAACGTATTCATTAAAACCTATATTTTTTACTTTCAATCCAACATAGTTAGGTTCTATTGGAAACTCTCTGCCGCCTCTATCTACCAGCACAGCAAGTTCTATTTTTTTGGGTCTTCCTATATCTATAAGTGCATCAAGGGCGGCTCTTACAGTTCTTCCTGTATAGATTACATCATCTACAAGAATAATTATCCTATCCTCTATAGAAAAAGGAATTTCTGTTCGCTTAACCTCTGGATAATTGGTTATTCTTGTCCAGTCATCTCTGTAAAGGGTTATGTCTAAATATCCTATAGGAACTTCTATTCCTGTTTCCTGAAGAAAAATATCTTTCAATCTATTAGCTAAAGGTGCTCCACCTGTTTGAATACCTATAAGTGCTACTTTTTCCAAAAAGGGATGTTCCTTTAAAATTTGATCAGCAATTTTCTGAACAAGTTTCTGAATTCTTTTTGGACCTGCTATTACTTTTTTCACTTTTTGAGGTAAAATTTGATTATTCATAGTTGAATATTAAACCGATTTAAAAAAAATTGCAAGAGTAAAAGCCATGAAAAAAGAAATTAGTTACAGGGTAATTTATGGAGATACTGATTGTGGTGGAGTTATGTATTATGCTAATTATTTAAAACTTTTTGAAATAGGAAGAACCGAATTAATACGCTCAGCTGGAGTTACTTATAGAGAAATTGAAGAAAAATACAACATTATTTTACCTGTAGTGGAAGTTTTTGCTAAGTATAAAGCCTCTGCCCGCTATGACGACCTTCTCACTATTAAAACTTCTATAAAAGAGCTAAAAACTCATAAAATAACATTTGAATATGAGATAGTGAGAGATAATAAGCTGTTAGTAGAAGGATATACCGTCCATGTTCCTATCAATAGAGAGGGGAAAATTGTAAGGTTTCCCCAGGAGGTTTATTCTCTTTTGCAAACCCTTATTGAAGGAGGAAGAGAAAGGTAACTATGAAAATGAACATAGGAATTGTAGGATTACCTAATGTTGGAAAATCTACTATTTTTAATGCCTTAACACAAACTATTAAGGCAGAAGTAGCCAATTATCCCTTTTGCACTATAGACCCTAATATAGGAATAGTAAATGTTCCAGATAACAGACTTTATAAAATTGCAGAGCTTGAAAAAAGTAAAAAAGTTACTCCTGCTACTATAGAGTTTGTTGATATAGCAGGATTGGTAAAAGGAGCAAGCAAGGGCGAAGGTCTTGGGAATCAATTTCTTTCACATATAAGGCAGGTTTCAGCTATTGCACATGTAATAAGATGTTTTGAAAATCCAGATGTTGTTCATGTAGAAGGTTCTATAGATCCTGTTAGGGATGCAGAAATTATAGAAATTGAGCTTATAATGGCTGACCTTCAAACCATAGAAAAGAGGCTGGAAAAAACTATTAAAATAGCCAAGTCTGGAAATAAAGAAGCTAAAGTTGAGCTGGAGATTCTTGAAAAAGCAAAAAGTATTTTGGAAAATCTTCAGCCTTTAAGGATACACTTAAAAGAGTTTTCTTCGGATGAGAAAAAATTTTTGGAAAAAACATTATTTCTTTTAACTCTAAAACCACTTATGTATATCGCTAATATCTCAGAAGATTATCTTCCTGACGGTAAGGACAATTCATATGTTCAAAAACTAAAAACTAAAGCTGAAAAAGAAGGTTCTCCTGTAGTAGTGCTTTGCGGTAAGATTGAACAGGAAATAGTAGAACTTCCTCCAGAAGAAAGAAAAGATTTTTTACAGGCTCTGGGGCTGGAAGAACCAGGGCTTCATAAAATGATAAAAGAAGGTTATAAGCTTTTAGATTTAATTACTTTTTTTACAGCAGGACCAAAAGAGGCAAGAGCCTGGACAATTAGAAAAGGAACAAAAGCCCAACAGGCTGCAGGAGAAATACATTCTGATATGGAAAGAGGTTTTATTGCTGCTGAAGTCATTAACTATGAAAAATATATAGAAATAGGTTCCTTTCAAAAAGCTAAAGAAGTAGGAGCGGTAAGACTTGAAGGAAAAGATTACATAGTTAAAGATGGAGATATTATTTACTTCAGGTTTAATGTTTAATTATGTCTTGCAACAATTCAAAATCAATTTTAGAACTTCCTCAAATAATTGAAAGCCTTAAGGATAAAGAAAAAGAGCTTTTTTATAGAATTTACACTTTTTATATAGAAACAGGAAAACTTTTTATACCTGAAACACTAAAAGATTGGGCTCGTTCAAAATTTGGTGATTGCGAAACTCAGAAAATTGTAAGGGTTACTAATAAAATAACCTATGAAAGCACTCTTTTTAATGAACTGAGAGCCAAACGCCCTATAGATGCAACTATTAAAGAAAACCTCTCTCAAATGATTGAAGAAACCAGAGGAGGAGCATTCTGTCATCCCATAGAAAAAACTCCTGCAGATATTTTTGGTAGAGTTGAAGGAAAACATTGCATTACTGCAAGCAACATAGCTAAATATGATTACTTACACGCAGTAATAATTTTTAAAGAACACTCTCCTTTTTCTTTTGAAGAAGAACAGATAGCTGATTATCTTGAAGTAGCCCAAAATTGGTTTAAAAAAGCAAACGAATATGATAACAAAGCAATTTATCCTTTTTTTATGTGGAATTGTTTGTGGAAGGCTGGAGCAAGTATAATTCATGGGCATGCACAAGTTTTAATATCAAAAGAACCTTATGGAAAGCAGCAATTTTATAATGATATAAGAAAAAAATATCAGGAGCAGTATCTTTCTGAATATTTTGAAGATCTTTATCTTATTCACAAAGCCCTTGGACTTGGTTTTACACTTGGAAATACCAAAATTATAGCTCATTTAACTCCTTTAAAAGAGAAAGAAATTCTTATTCTCTCATCTAATCTCTTAGAACTTCCAGAATCAATCAGCCTTGTATTAAAATGTTATTATAATTTAGGAGTAAGGAGCTTTAATGTAGCTATTTTTATGCCTCCCCTTAACAGGGAGGATATTTTTATTACAAGAATTGTGGACCGAGGAGATCCTTTAAGTAGGACATCAGATATAGGTGGAATGGAACTTTATGCAGGAACATCTGTAGTGGCAACTGATCCTTTTAAACTGATAAAAAAACTAAAAGAAGAAGTTGAAAAATCATTTTAAAGGTCTTTTAAATTAGGTAAAAAGTAAGTTTTAATTACATGATTCCAGTTCAGTGTAAAGTGGAAAATTTAGTTTTTTGTCTTATATTTAAAATTAAAATATTTTTTTATAATTAAAGAGTCTTTCAAAAGGGGTGAGAGATGGATACACTTGTGTATTTTTTAATAATCCTCGTTATTGTTTTAGTAATTATTTCTATTGTGGTCTTTTTAAACATTAATAAAAGTGTTACTAAATTGAATGCTTATTTAGAAAAACTTGAACCTGTTTTGGAAAACTTAAAGACAGGCACAGAAAACATTAATCAAACCCTTACTTCCACTCAAGACACTATTAACAATCTTAATGAACTTATCAGTGGTTTAAAAATTCTTCCCAAAATAATGGAAGAACTTGGAGATACAGTAAAAGATTTTGAAAGATTTTTAAAAACCCAGGTTGAGGTATTAAGTGATGAGATAAAAGACATTTCTCAGGAAGTTAAAAGCACTATAACCAATGTAAAGGCTATTACAGAGAAAACTAAGGAAACAGTAAGTTCTTTAGATCCTCTTATAAATTCTGTGGTTGAGTTGGGAAATACAGCAAAGCTGATTGTAGATTCTGTAAACAATCAGGCTAAAAATCTTTACATAGAAGTTGCCTCTTTAACAGCAGGTATAAAGGAGTTTAAAAATAACTTAGGACGATTAATTCCGACATTTTTTAAAAATAAAATTAAAAAGGAGGTGTGATAGTATGGATGGAAAAAAAACAGCTTTTTTAGCTTTTTTAGCAGGTGCTCTTGTTGGAGGTATAGCTGCTCTCCTTTTAACTCCTACAAGTGGGTCTGAGGTAAGAAGGAAAATTAAGGATGAATTAGAAGAAACTGTAGAAAAGGTTAGAACAGAGGCAGAAAATTTAAAAGCTAAAGCTGAAGAATTAAGTGCAAAAGCCAAAGAAATTTTAGAAGAAAAAAAAGAGGAATTAAAAGAAGTTATTGAAAAAAGTAAAGAGACCATAAAAGAAAAGAAAGAAGAGCTTGCTTCTAAATTATTGAAAAAAGAAGAAGCATAATTACCACTGGAATTTGCTTTTTAATATTTGAAAATACTCTCTTTTAAAAGAAGGAATAATTTTTAAAGGTTTTTCAGCTTTTTGAAATTGAAGAGGTGTATTTTCTTTAATGTAAATATTAGTTTGCCCATCAATAAGTAGATGCACCTCTTCATCTTTTAAACTTTCTTTTTTATTCAGAATAATTTCAATGAGGCAATCATCTGGAATTATTAGAGGTCTCATATTTATTTTAAAGGAACAAATAGGAGTGCAAATAAATACTTTTGCTTGTGGATGAACAATAGGACCTCCAGCTGAAAGATTGTAGGCAGTAGATCCTGTAGGAGTGGCAATTATTAATCCATCTCCATAAACTGTAGTTACTTTTTGATCATTTATTTTTAAAGTTAAATATATAATTTTTCCTGCAGGACCTTTCATTATAGCACCTTCATTCAAAGCTAAAAAAACTTTATCTTCGTAAGTGATTTTTAAAAGAGTTCTTTCTTCTGTTTTTAACTTACCTTTTTCCAGAAGGTTTATAGTTTCAGGGAGTTCTTCTATATATGTTTCTGTAAGGAAACCAAAGTGTCCCATATTTACTCCGAGGATAGGAAGATCGTATTTATAGGCATAAGGAACAGCTCGCAAAAAAGTGCCATCTCCTCCAAGACAAAGAATAGCATTAAATGTTTTTATTTCTTGAAAAGTAAAGCATTGAATATTTTCTACTGGAATAAGTTCTATTTTTTTTTCTTTTTGGAGCTTTTTTAGCTGTTCAGGTAATTCTATATTTCTCTTTTTTATAAACAAAAACTTAAGCATAAAATAAATTTATCCTTTATTTTTTAAAGTTGCAAGAATTTTTTCTTTTGTTTCTTGCAACCATCAGGAGCTTTTGATAATATAATAAATTAATTGTGTGTATGGAGAGAAGCTGAGTAAGCGAAATAAGATAAAATGTCTGCATTTAAAGATAAGTGGTTTTATTTTGCGTTAGGGTTGGGACTTTTAGTTTGTGTTCTTTTAAGCTTGGTTCTTTATTCTAAAATAAAATTTCATCCTCCTTTGCAAGTTTCTTTTTTACTTGCTCAAATTTTTAAAGTGGCTATTCCTGAAGAATTGGTGTTTAGAGGTATATTACTCCCTTTTCTTAAAAATTACTTATCTTACTCGTGGAAAGGGTGGAGCTTGGCTAATATGGTAACAGCCTTTCTTTTTGCTTTGGCTCATCTTTTTTCTCAACCTCCTTTTTGGGCTTTAAGCACATTTTTTCCTGGTCTTATTTTTGGTTATTTTAAAGAAAAACATAACTCCCTTTTACCCTCTGTGAGTTTGCATTTTTTCTATAATTTATGCTTTTACTCTTTTGTAATTTAAAATTACTGTGCAAAAATTTTTTCTTTAAAAAGTTGCTTTTAATTTAATTTAAAATTATAATTAAAAAAGAAAAAATGATTAAAGATAAAAGAAAAAATAGGACAATCTGTTTAAAATATGCTAAAATTTCCCTTGACAAACCAGCTAAATTGCTCTATAAATTAAAAAAATATTGAGATTAAATTTCAATTTAAAGGAGAGTAAAGTGTTGAATGTATCAGAAGTAGTGCAAAATTTTAAAGAATTTATAAAAAGTAAAGGGTTAAAATATACTCCTGAGCGTGAAGAAATTTTACGAGAAATTCTTACTTGTAAAGAACATTTTGATGTAGATGAACTTTACATGAAACTTAAGAAAAAGGGAAGTAAGATTTCAAAAGCTTCTATTTATAGAACCATACCTCTTCTTATTGAAGCAGGTTATGTGCAGGAGGTTTATAAACAGGATAATAGGGCTTATTACGAAGTAATTTTAAATAAACTTCCTCATCTGCATTTTATATGTCTCCAATGTAAAAAAGTTGAAGAGATTGAGGATGAAAAATTAGTAGGTTTAATCAAAGAATATGCTAAGCAGACTAATTTCTCAGTTTTAAGCTATCATCTTGAAGTCTTTGGAATATGTTCAAATTGTAAAAAAGAGGTATAATAAAGGTATGTTGCTTATAGATGCTAAGTGTGGGGATAAGGTAAAGATTGTAAACTTTTTGAAGAACGATAATATTTTAAAAAAAATAGAAGCAATGGGTTTAAGAAAAGATGACACTTTTGAGGTAATAAGAGTTTGGGGGAGAAATTATTTACTTAAAAACGGTTTACATAGATTTGTAATAAGTTTTGAAATAGCGAAAAATATAGAAGTAGAACTTATAAGTACTAATCCTCCTCCTTGTAATTTTAATCCTTGTAGAAGAAGGTGGAGGTGGGGCTGGTTCAGGTTTTAAAATGGAAAGGAGAAAGTTTACCAGAGTTCCTTTTTCTACAGGTGCAGAGTTTGTTTTAGAGAACCAGAACTATAAAGCTACTGTAAAGGATGTAAGCTATGGTGGTTTATATCTAAAAAGTGAGGTTACTCCTGTCCTTAATCAGGAAGTTCCTGTAATTTTACTTATTGAAGGCACTAATCCTCCGATAGAAATATTTTTAAAAGGTCGGGTTGTTAGGGTAGAACCTGGTAAAGGCTTTGCTCTGGTTTTTACTTATATTTCTCCAGAAAGTTTTGAGCATCTAAAAAATTTTATTTATTACAATATTGGTTCTGAAGAGGAGGCAGAAAAAGAACTTCGCAGATTCTTAGGAGAAGCTTATCCTCTCATAAAGGGAGTTAAACTTTTAAATACTTCTATTTTTAAAAACCTTTTGATGCAGCACATAATAGAAAGAGCATTCCTTTATAGCCCGGATAATCCTTTTACCTTATCCAGTGGTAAAAAAAGTCCTTATTATCTGGATTGTAGAAAGGTAACTTTGTATTCTGAAACCTTTGATTTAATAGGAAATCTCTTCTGGCAGGAGATTAAGTATTTAGGAGTGGATGCAGTTGCAGGGATGAGTATTGGTGCAGATCCAATAGTATGTGCAGTTTTGGCAAAGGCTGCAGAAGAGGAATATCCTTTAGAAGGGCTTCTTATAAGAAAAGAACCTAAAAAATATGGAACTCATAAACAAATAGAAGGAAATTTTAAGAAAGGAATGTCAGTTGTAATTGTAGAAGATGTAGTTACCACAGGGAAATCAGTGCTTAAAGCTATAGAAGCTGCTGAAAAAGAGGATTTGCAAGTTATTAAAGTAATAGCTTTGGTTGATAGAGAAGAAGGAGGACGAGAAAATATAGAGGGAAAAGGATATGAATTTCAAGCTTTCTTTACTTTTAAAGAAATTATAGAAAAATATAATCAGGGTCTATCAGAGTCTTAAAATAACTTAAAGCTCAAGGAGGTAAGTATGAAAAAAATCTGGTTTCTTTTAAGTATAATTTTTATTCTTGGACTGGTAGGTTGTAAGGGGGCTCCCAAAGGGGAAAAGGAAGCTAAAAAGTTTTTAAATGGTGCTGGAGCGAGCTTCCCTTATCCTTTGTATGCTACTTGGGCAAGTGAATATTATAAGATCACAGGTATAAGAATTAACTATCAATCCATAGGTTCAGGAGGGGGTATTCAGCAGATCATTAAAAAAACCGTAGATTTTGGAGCAAGTGATAAGCCACTAACTCCAGAGGAGGTTGAAAAGCACAATCTTTTACAATTCCCAACTGTTATAGGGGCAATAGTTCCTGTAGTAAATATTCCAGAAATTAAAGGACATCATCTGGTGCTTGATGGAAAGAGCTTATGTGAGATTTATCTTGGTAAAATTACTAAGTGGAATGATCCAAAGATAAAGGCTTTAAATCCTGAGCTTAATCTTCCTGATAAAAAAATAACTGTTGTGTATAGATCTGATGGTTCTGGAACCACTGCTATTTTTACTCATTATCTCTCTCAGGTATGTGCCTCCTGGAAAAAAGAAATAGGTTTTGGAACTGCTGTTAAATGGAAGGTAGGTATAGGAGCTAAAGGAAATGAAGGTGTTTCTAATTATGTTAAACAAACTCCCTATAGTATAGGTTATGTAGAATATGCCTATGCTTTTCAAAATAAGCTAAATTGTGTTGCTTTAAAGAACGCAAAAGGTAAGGTAGTATTACCTTCAGAAGAAGCTATTAAAGAAGCTGCAAAAACAGGTAATTTAAATCCTAAGAAACATTTTTATGTATGGCTTACCAATGCTCCTGGAGAAAAAGCCTGGCCTATTGTAGGAGCTACTTATATTCTTCTTGCAAAAGACAAACCAGCAGTTAGTAAAGAAGTGGTAAAGTTTTTTGATTGGGCATTTAAAAATGGAGATGAAATAGCTAAGAGGTTAACTTATGTGCCACTTCCTCAAGAAGTAAAGGAAACAATTAGAACATACTGGAAACAAAACAATCTTTATTAACAATCTTTATTAAAGAATGAATCCTGTTCGGATTCTTGTTATAGAAGACGAAAAGGATATTGTAGAGCTTATTTCTTATAATCTCAGTAAAGAAGGTTTTGTAGTTGATTTTGCTTATATCACTAAACCTTTTAGCCCAAGAGAACTTATTGCCAGAATAAAAGCTGTTCTTAGAAGAGTGAAGAAGGGTTTTACTGGCATATGTTAAAATAGGGGCAGGGTAAATAATGGGTAAATCTTACATTATAGAAGAATTTACCAAATACTTTTTGGGATTTTGGGCGGTTTTTACAGGCTTTATTTTTCCATTGGTAATATTTTTAATTCTTCTTTATGAGTCTCGTTTAGCTATTCAAAACTTTGGTGTGATAAAATTTCTTACTTCTACAGAATGGGATCCTGTGCGTCAATCTTTTGGTGCACTTCCCATGATAGTGGGAACTTTAATAAGCACTTTTATAGCAATAATTATAGCAGCTCCTGTTTCCATTGGAATTGCTATTTTTATTACAGAACTTGCTCCTTCTTGGTTAAAGGGAATAATTATAAGTGCTATAGAGCTTCTTGCTGCTATTCCAAGTATTATTTATGGAATGTGGGGTTTTCTTATTTTAGCAGAGGTAATGAGAACTAAAGTAGAGCCTCTTTTACAGAAAATTTTAGGACCAATTCCTTTTATAGGTCAATTTTTTGCTGGAACTCCTACAGGAGTAGATGTGCTTACTACTTCTTTGGTTTTGTCTATAATGATTATTCCTTTTATGGCTTCTGTGGTTAAAGATGCATTTAACTTGGTTCCTTCTGTAATGAAGGAATCTGCCTATGGTCTGGGAGCTACAAAATGGGAGGTTATTAAGGATGTGGTTATTCCTTATACTGCTTCAGGAATTGCAGGAGGATTGATTTTATCTACAGGAAGGGCTCTTGGAGAAACCATGGCAGTTACTTTTTTAGCAGGAAATGTGCCTCAAATTCCTAAATCTTTACTTGAACCTTTTACCACTATTACTGTAGCCCTTGCTAATCAATTTACAGAAGCTGATACTCCACTTTATCTTTCCTCTCTTTTTTATCTTTCTCTTTTCCTTTTTATTATTTCTTTTATAATTCTGATTTTGGCAAAAGTAATGGTTTTAAGGCTGGAAAAAAGATGGAAAAAATAAGAATTTTTAGAAGAAAAATTATTAATAAGTTTATGCTTTTTATTTCATTTTTAGCTGCTTTATATGGTTTATTCTGGTTATTTTGGATTTTGGGGACTTTGTTTGTAAACGGTTTTAAACATATAAACTGGGAGCTTTTTGTTCAGGATTCAGGTCCTCCAGGACTTAATATAGGTGGTTTAAGGCAGGCTTTTGTAGGACATTTTATTATAACTGTCTTGGGAACTATAGTGGGGGTCCCTATTGGACTTTTTGCTGGAATTTATTATGCAGAATACGGACGACATTCTAAATTTTTTTGGATTTTACGAAATGTAACAGATATTATGGTCAGCACTCCCTCTATTATTATGGGTGCAGTAATGTATGCCCTTTTGGTAGTTCCTTTGAATCACTTCAATGCCCTTTCTGGAAGTATGGCTTTGGCTATGCTTATGGTTCCTGTAATAAGTGTAACAACTTTTGAGATGCTTAATCTTGTGCCTTTTACTTTAAGAGAAGCAGCCTATGCCCTTGGAGCTTATAAATGGCAGATAATAAAAGATATAGTTTTAAGATCTGCAAAGGTAGGAATTTTAACAGGAGTTATTCTGGGGGTGGCAAGAATTTCAGGAGAAACAGCTCCTTTGCTTTTTACAGCTTTTAATAATCATTATCTTTCTTTTGATATTCTTAAACCTATGGCTTCTCTTACTGTTACTATTTTTGATTATGCTATGAGTCCTTATGAATACTGGCACAATCAAGCATGGGCAGCTTCTTTTTGTTTGGCTTTTTTTATACTTGTGCTCTCTCTTCTTGCTAAATTTTTACTTCATTATGGAACATTAAATGTTTTTAAAATAATAAAAAAGAAAAAATAGAGGAAAACAATGCAAGAAAGAAATGTAGAGATAGAGGTTAGGAATTTAAATTTTTACTATGGAAAAGAAAAGGTTCTTAAAAACATAAACTTAAAAGTTTATAGAAACAAAGTAACAGCTTTGATAGGTCCTTCTGGATGCGGAAAAACTACTTTTTTAAGATGTTTTAATAGAATGCATGATTTATATGTAGGAAATAGGTATGAAGGAGAGATAATTTTTGAAGGCAGAAATATCCTGGATAAGAATGTAGATTTGATTGAGCTTAGATCCAAGATAGGAATGGTCTTTCAAAAACCTACTCCCTTTCCAATGAGTATTTTTGATAATGTAGCTTATGGATTGAGGTTAAAGGGAGTAAAAGGAGAAGAATTAAAAGAAAAAGTGGAAGAGGCGCTGAAAGCAGCAGCTTTATGGGATGAGGTTAAAGATAGATTAAAAGAAAGTGCTTTTTCTTTATCAGGAGGACAGCAGCAGAGGCTTTGTATTGCAAGAGCTATAGCAGTGGAACCAAAGGTTCTTTTATTTGATGAACCCACTTCAGCCCTTGACCCTATCTCTACTGCTAAAATAGAGGATTTAATTGTTCAACTTAAGACCAAAGTTACTATAGTAATAGTAACTCATAATATGCAGCAGGCTGCAAGAATTTCAGATTATACAGCTTTTATGTATTTAGGAGAATTGATAGAAGTAGGTCCTACAGAAAAAATTTTTACTAATCCAGAAAAAAAGCTTACAGAAGATTATATTACAGGAAGATTTGGTTAATCATTAAAAAATAAATAGGAGGAAAAATGTTTATCCCAGAAGGTTTTTTATTTTCTGCTGTAAGTTGTGGGATAAAAAAAGAAGGTAAGCTTGATCTGGGTTTTATTTATTCTCCTGAAAAATTGACAGCCTGGGGGGTTTTTACAAAAAATACTGTAAAAGCCGCACCTGTTATTCTTGGTAAAAAATTAGTAAAAAAAGGAAAAATTCATGGCGTTGTGGTTAACAGCGGGGTTGCAAATGCCTGCACAGGAGATGAAGGACTTAAAAGAGCTCAACTTCTTCTTGAAGAGGTTGGCAAAAAATTAAATCTTTCATATAAAAATTTACTTCCTGCTTCCACTGGAGTTATAGGAGAACAGCTTCCTTTAGAAAAAATGCTGCCAAAAATTGAAGAGTTGATTTCTAATTTATCATCAGAAAATTGTGTTGCTTTTGCTAAGTCTATTATGACTACTGACACTTTTCACAAGATCGTTTCTAAAAAGACCAAAGATGGAGTGGTGGTTTTGGGAATTGCCAAAGGAGCAGGGATGATTGCTCCAAATATGGCAACTATGCTGGCATTTATTTTGACAGATGCTACTGTCTCTAAGGAAACTTTAAAAAGATTTTTGCCAAAAATTACAGAAGAAAGTTTTAACAGGATAACTGTTGATGGGGATACCAGCACAAATGATACTGTTTATATGCTTTGCAGTAATATAAAAGAAGTAAAAAACTGGGAAGAATTTGCAAAAATTTGTAAAGAAGTTGCTCAGGAACTGGCATATTTAATTGTTAAAGACGGAGAAGGAGCAAGTAAAGTTATAAGAATTAGCGTAAAAGGAGCCAGAACTAAAGAGGATGCAAAAGCTCTTTGTTTTTCAGTTGCTAATTCGCCTTTAGTGAAAACTGCTTTTTATGGAGAAGATCCTAACTGGGGTAGAATTTTTGCTGCTCTTGGTAAAACAGGTATATCTTTTAATCCAGAAAAAGTAGAGCTTTATTTAAATGAGATTCCGTGGATTATAAATCTTAAACTGATGACTGAAGAGGAAAAATTAAAAGAAGAGATGAAAAAAGAAGAAGTAAACTTATTGATAAAGTTAAAGGAAGGAAGAAAAGGATACGAGGTTTTAACCACAGATTTAACTGAAGAGTATATAAAAATAAATGCCTCTTATCGGACTTAAATAAAACCAAATCTGAGGAAGAAAATGAAAATTCTTCTTACCAATGATGATGGGATTTATGCTGAGGGTTTATGTGCTCTTTATGAAGCTTTAGTTTTAGAACATGAGGTCTATATTGTGGCACCTGAAGCTGAAAGAAGTGCAGTAGGGCATGCTATAACCATCCACTATCCTTTAAGAGTGACCAAAGTAAAAAGAGGAAAGTATTTTTGGGGATATGCTGTAAATGGGACTCCTGCAGATTGTGTAAAATTAGCAATTTATGAGTTAATAGGACCTGTAGATTTGGTTGTTTCTGGTATTAATAGAGGAGCTAATGTTGGGATAAATGTGATGTATTCAGGAACAGTATCAGCTGCTACAGAAGCTAAGATGTTAGGATATTCAGCTATAGCTGTTTCCATAGATGCCTATGAAAATATTGATTACTGCTTTGCAGCTAATTTTATAGCTGATTTCATTTATAAACTTTCAGAACTTCCTATAGGTAATCCCTTTTGTCTTAATATTAACATTCCTCATATCAATCCTTGTGAAATAAAAGGTATTAAATTTGTAAGACAATCAAAAGCAAAATTAAAGGAAATATTTGATAAGAGGCTGGATTTACATGGAAAGGTATATTACTGGCAGGGTGCTGAAGAGCATACAGAAACTGATCCTGAAACAGATGTAATAGCATTAAAAAGTGGTTATATCACTATTACTCCTATTCAATACGATTTAACAAACTATAATTACTTAAATAGACTGAAAGAACTGGAAAAAGATTTGATTGTATCTTTTTAGTTTTTCTTGATATTTCCAAGATTTGCTATATCATATATTTATGGGATATTAAAAGTGTATAAAATGCAAAGGAGGATAAATTATGAAAAAAAGAAGCAGATTTATAACTATAGAAGATGTAAAGTTTGTATATGAGAATTATGCTTATATGAGTGCCACAGAAATAGCTGAAAAACTTGGTATAAGTAAATTTCAGGTAAACAAAATTGTAAATGAACTTCGTAAAAGAGGTGTAAATATACCTAAGAAAATAGGAAAAAAAGTAAATGTTTACGATATTTTTGTAGAACAATTAAAAAAAGAGGGTAAGATTTAAAGGGGACATATTTATATTTAAAGATTCTTCAAGAAATTGAGCAATATTTTTAAAAATTTAAATTAATTTCACCTTACATCAGGGAACCTTTTCTGACACAAAAAAAATCATTTCCCTGCTGAATATTGTTATGTGCATTTAAGGAACGAAAGAAGAGTTGTGATAAGGGTGAAAAAAAGGATTAGTTCTTTGCAAAGTCCTTTTTTTCTACTAATATATTTTTTAATATTAGCTT
>CAZQIW010000003.1:0-29146 GCA_964593845.1 uncultured Thermodesulfatator sp.
GCACCTGCCTTGGGAGCAGGGGGTCGGAGGTTCAAATCCTCTCGCCCCGATTTTTAAATTTTTGGAAAAATTTCTTTTAATTTTTTCTTTTTTTAATAATTTTTCTTCAAAAAGTTTAACTTTTTCTTTATATTCTGTAGCAACTATATCAGAAAGTTTTAAATTTTTTAATTCTTCTTTAGTATATCCTGCAAAATTGTAAAAACTTGGATTTACTTCTAAAATTTTTTCAGGAGAAAAAATAATGATTCCAAGAAAAGGAGAAAAATAAGCAATTTTAAAAATTTCATAAGGCTTAAAGGTAAAATTTTTTAACATAATTTCTCTTTTAATTTGAGCCTGGGGGGATTTGAACCCCCGACCCCTGGCTCCGGAGGCCAGTGCTCTGTCCGCTGAGCTACAGGCCCTTTTTAAGAAAACAAATGCTCTTTAAGGAGATAAGCTAAAAATCTAATTTCTTCCTGTGCCTGAGGAATAGCTCTCTTGTTAACAAAATCCTCCCATACCAATTCTGGTCCTGTAGCAAGTATAGAAGTTGCTACTCCCTGAGGCACAATAAATCGCGCACTTTCTTTTTTAATTTCCTTACTTAAAATATTATACGCTTCCATCCCTCTTTCAACCAAATCTTTATAAATTTTCTTATGATTTTCAGTAAAAACCTTTGGAATTACAAATTTATCAATAGAAGTATATCTATGAGATCTCTGATTAAAATTAAGCCAGGTATGTCTTACAAATTGATGAGAAAAAATACGAGAAAAATTATGAACTATAACTCCTATCCATCTGAAAACATGTGTTTTTTTAATTTCAATTATAATTACTTCAGGAATAGCCCATACATCTGAATCCTGTTCTGTAATATTAGAGGGTAATTCTAAAAAAGGTCCTTCATAAATTTTTTGATAATCTTTAAATACTTTAACTATTACAGAAGAAAGCTCAGGAGGAACTTCTATTAATTTAGAAAATTTTTCATTGTCTAAGTTTTCTGCTAAATGTCTTAAATTAAATAAAGCTACTGCATTTTCTTCATCCCAGAAAACTTTAAAATAGCTTTGAGAAAGTAAAAACTTTTCTTTTTCTGTAAAATTTTTAGTATTTACAAAAATAGGAGTATGAGCAAATACACTATAATGTCCCATATCTTTTAAATGAAGCAGAAAACTTTTAAATTTCTCAAAATTTCTAAATTTTTCTTCATAAAATAGTGCTAAAGGATGAGATGCTGCATAACAAATTCTTGCCCCTAAATAGCTAAAAAAAAGAAAATAGGGAACTAAAGAGAAATCCAAATTTTCATAAACAAGATTAATTAAATCTTTTTGTAATTTTCTTAAAGACGAAAGTTTCATAAGTAACCACCTGTGGAACCAAATCCACCTCTGGAACTTTTTTTAGGAGGTTCTTTAACTTCTTCTATTTCTGGAAAAGCCACTTTTATAAACACTGCCTGAGCTATTTTTTCTCCAGCTTTAATGATTACTTTTTCTTTTCCCAGGTTTACCACAGGGATCCTAACTTCATCTTCTTCTCCACAATAATCAAAGTCTATAATACCTGCAGAATTAGGCATAATAAGAGATTTATTTTTAAAAAGAGAAGAGCGAGGAAAGATAAAAAGACCATAAGGAGGTTCTCCCTTAATAACCAGTCCTGTGCGAATTAGTTTAAATTCACCTGGCTCAATTTCTATTTCTTCAAGGGAGAATATATCATATCCTATAGAACCCTCAGTGCTTCTTTCTGGGAGCTTTGCTTTTGGATCTTTTTTCCAGATTTTTATTTTCATAAAGGCTCCTAAAGGCTATCTGGTTAAAAAATAGGAAAGCTTAGTTAATCCCATAGAAAAGGTAAAATTTTCAACTTTTACAGAATTGTCTTTTGGAAAGAGAGGAACTTTACTTAAATTTAAAATAGCTTTTAATCCATGCTTTAAAAAGGCTTCTAAATATATCTCTGGATTATCCTCAGCTACAATTACACCTATATCTACCCGAATAGCTTTTACTACATAAGAAATTTGATCCAGATTATAAACAGAAACTCCATTATAAATTTTACCCACATTTTCTTCATTGGTATCAAATGCAGCCATAAAATAGAAACCTTCTCTTTGCAATTCTTTATTTTGAAGAAGAAAAATACCTAAGGGATTAATTCCTCCCAGAACTAAGTTCCACTCCTGAGAGCGTCCCAAAAATTTTTTAAGACTAAACTTTAAACTCTTTACATTATATCCTACACCTTTAGTCCCAAGTGTTCCTACAAAACTTAAATCTTTTCTTAATTGAGCAGAATTAATTCCACATCTTTTAGCAAGTTCTTCAGAAGAAATAGAATCAACACCTTTTGTATCCAAGTCTTCTAAAACTTTAAGATATATAACCAACCTTTCTAAGGTATTTTCAGGAACCACTTTAGTTTTCATTTTTTAAAACCTTTAATATATTTTCCTTATACGGAGGATAAATAATTCCTTTTTCTGTAATAAAAGCTGTAATAAGCTCTCCAGGAGTTACATCAAAAGCCAGATTATAAGCCTGAGCCTTAGGAGGAGCTATTTTACTTTTAAAACAAGTAAGCACCTCCTTAGGAGATCTTGTTTCTATAGGAATTTCCTCTCCGTTTTCTATTTTTAAATCAAAAGTGGAAGAAGGAGCAGCTATATAAAAAGGTATTTTATGATAATGAGCTAATACAGCTAAGGAATAAGTGCCTATTTTATTTGCTGTATCTCCATTTTTAGCAATTCTATCAGCCCCTACAATAACTGCACAAACCTCTCCTCTTTTCATTAAAAATCCAGCTGAGTTATCAGTAATAATTTTATAAGGAATTCTTAGCTTACTTAATTCCCAGGCAGTAAGTCTTGCTCCTTGTAAAAATGGTCTGGTTTCATCAACAAATATTATCATCTTTTTCTTAGTTTCAAAAGCTTTTCTTATTACACCTAAGGCTGTGCCATATCCACCTGTAGCCAAAGCTCCTGTATTACAATGTGTTAATATTCCTCCTTCAGGAAGAAGATCTTTTCCATAATTTCCCATAGTTAAATTAGCTTCTATATCTTCTTCCCAGACTTTTAAAGCTTCCTTTTCCAGGATTTCGTAAAGTTCAAAAAGAGATTTTTTGGAAATAATATCAAACTTTTCTAAAAACTCAAAACAAACTTTTCTCATTCTTGAAATAGACCAAAAAAGATTAACTGCTGTAGGTCTTGCAGTAGCTAATAAATTACTAATTTTACCAATCTCTTCTTCTATTTTATTCTTAGGAATTTCTTCTTTCTTTAAAGAATTCACAAAATTTTTAAACTCTATAACAAATCCGATGGCTGAACATATTCCAATAGCAGGAGCACCTCTAACCACCAGCTCTTTAATAGCATTTCTTATTTTATAAATGTTATCACATAAAATATATTTTTCTTCTAAAGGAAGCTTCCTTTGATCAAGTAAGTATAATCCCTTATCTGTCCAGATCCAGGTTTTTATTATATCTACTTTTGGAGGAACTTTTATTTTTTCTTCCTTTGATAAACTTAACTTCATTTTTCCAGAAGTTCTGTAAGTATTTTATTTACCACTTTTGGATTGGCTTTTCCTTTAGTTTTTTTCATAACCTGTCCCACAAAAAATCCAAGAAGACCCTTTTTCCCAGCTTTATATTTTTCTACCTCTGCAGGATTCTCTTTAAGAACCTCTTCGCAGATACCCCTTAGCTTATCTTCAGAGCTTTCCTGCACAAGTCCTCTTTCTTCTACTAATTTTTGAGGTTCTACACCTTTTTCATAAATCTCAGGAAAGATCTGTTTTGCTATTGTATTGGAAATAACGCCTTTTTCCACAAGCTTAAGAAGCTCTGCCAGATTTTTAGGAGTTAAACAGGTTTCTGATATGTCTTTTTCATCTCTGTTAAGATAGCGGAGAACCTCAGTAAGCATAAAATTACATACTGCTTTAGGATTAGGAAAGAGTTTAACTGTCTCCTCAAAAAAGTCTGCAAAATTTTTTTCTTCAATTAAAATATCCACTTCTTTTGGGCTTAATTTATAAGTTGCAAGGAAGCGCTCTTTTTTAGCATTTGGAAGCTCTGGAAGCTCATTTTTAACTTTTTCTATAAGAGCTTCGTCAAGCTGAATCTCTATTAAATCTGGATCTGGGAAATAACAATAATCATGAGCTTCTTCTTTACCTCTCATAGGATGAGTGGTTTGAGTGGCTTCATCATAAAGCCTTGTTTCCTGAATAATTTCTTTTCCTTCTAAAAGAAGCCCAATTTGTCTTTTTATTTCATAACTTAAAGCCTTTTCTACATGTTTAAAAGAATTCATATTTTTAAGTTCTACTTTAGTGCCAAATTTAGTGCTCCCTTTAGGTCTTATAGAAACATTAGCATCACAACGCATACTTCCTTCTTCCATGTTCCCATCGCAGATACCAAGATAACGAACAATTCTTCTTAAAGTTTTTAAGTAAGCTACTGCTTCCTCTGGAGAGGAAATCTCAGGACAGCTTACAATCTCTAAGAGAGGAACCCCAGCTCTATTGAAATCTACATAAGAATAAGGCTGTTTCTCATCATGTATTAGTTTTCCAGCATCTTCTTCCATGTGAATACGCACAAGTTTAATTTTTTTCTTACTTCCATTTACCTCAATTTCAACAGCACCACCCTCTGCAATAGGAAGCTCATATTGAGAGATTTGATACCCCTTAGGAAGATCAGGATAAAAATAATTTTTACGAGCCATAACAGAAGTAAGATTAATTTTGCATCCCAAAGCCAGAGCAAGTCTTAAAGCATATTCTACTGCTTTTTTATTTATAACAGGAAGCACCCCAGGTAGTCCCATACATACAGGACAAACCTGGGTATTAGGAGGATTACCAAACTTTGTAGAACAGGAACAGAACATTTTAGTTTTTGTAGTAAGTTGAACATGCACTTCTAAACCTATTACTGCTTCAAATTCCATAGACCCCTCTTTTCTTTGAAATTTTTAGTTAAGATAAAATCTTACAATTTTTTCTCTTTTCTGTCAATATCTTCACATTACTTTTATCAACAATTACTTTTATCAAAAATCTCGTTATAACAATCTGCTTTTTATAACTCCTCCTCCTAAAAGATACTCCTTTTCATAAAAAGCACATATCTGTCCTGGAGTTACACTTTTTACAGGATTTTCAAATAATACTACATAATCTTCTCCTTTTTTATAAATATCTTTAACCTTAACGATATTACTCCTGTATCTTATCTGAGCATATACTTCATTCCACTTTTCCAAAGAGAGATGTAAGTTTAGATTTTCCAGAATTAATCCCTTTGAAAAAAGTTTTTCTTTTTCTCCCAAAATAATTTTATTTTCTTCTGGATCTAAGGAAATTATATAAAGAGGTTTTCCCAGAGGTAATTTTAATCCTTTCCTTTGACCTATAGTGAACCAGTAAATCCCTGGATGCCATCCTACTATTTTATTATTGTATATCACAGGACCTTTTTTCTCAGGTAAAAACTTGGATAAAAATTCTTTTAAACTTTTGCCTTTCAGAAAACAGATATCCTGTGATTCTTTGACTTTTATAAAAGGGAATAAAGCCTGAGCCAAGTCTCTTACTTCTTCTTTTGTAAAATCACCAAGGGGAAAATCTAAATAAGAAATAACTTCTTTATCCACTAAGGAAAGAAAATAAGACTGATCTTTCTTTTTGTCTTTTGCTTTTTTAAATAGTATTTCATTTTTATATTCTTCTATTTTTACATAATGTCCTGTAGCAAATTTATCTATCTTAAAAGACCTTAGGGCGTATCTAAAAAACTCCCCAAATTTTATTTTTTTATTACACCAGATACAGGGATTAGGGGTTTTACCTTTGGCATAGGAATTCACAAAATAAGTAATAACTTCTTTTTCAAATATTTCTTTAAAGTCTATTATATAATGTGGAATTTGTAACTGTTGAGCAATCTTTTGTGCTTTAAATAGGGTTTCTTCTTGAGAATCAAATATTTTAAAAGTAATAGCTATCAGATCATAATTCTGCTTTTTTAGAAGATAAGCAGCAAAAGCACTATCAATGCCTCCGCTAAGGGCTATAGCTATTTTCACTTTACAAGGTATAATAAATGATGTTTTAGAAATTTACTTTAAAAGTGCAATAATTATACCTTAGTTTTTAAAAAATTGCATTTAAAAGGAGAGCTGATGAAGGACTTATTGAAAAAATTTTTAGAACCCTCATTAAAAGTAGTGGCTGATAAGGCAAAATTTCCTGAGGAAACAGTAAAGGAAGTAGAAGAGAAGTTAAACTCCTTAGGAATAAAGATTTACAAAGGTATAAAGCGAGTTGATAAAAATAGGCTGGGAATACCTGTTTATTTGAGTTTATACGATATAGATGGTCAAAAGATTACTGGAAAGTATAAACAGATGGGGAAGGGAGCTACAGAAACTCTTGCTAAGGCAAGTGCACTTATGGAGCTGGTAGAACGTTTTTCCCTTTTTTCTTTTTATCGCAGAGTTTTAGATAAGGGCATATTAAGCACTTTTGAAGAAATGAAAGAAAAAGCTATGCCTTTTGAGGTATTTTTAAGTTCTGTAGAGGATGAAGAGGAAGCTGAGATAAAAGAGAGAGCTAAGAATTTTTTAAAAAAAGTTCCTTTTTATTTTGTTCCTGCTTTAGAGTTCAGAACAAAGGAAATAAAATTTATACCTTTCCACTGGTTCTGGTTACTTTATGAATATAATGGATCTGCAGCTGGAAATACTTATCCTGAGGCATCAGTGCAAGCAGGTTGTGAATTGATAGAAAGGCATGTAAGTGCACTTTCTATTAGAAAAAATAGTATAATGCCAGCTATTAAAAGGGATTCTGTAAAAGGAGAAGCAGAAGAGCTGATTAAACGGTATGAAAAGCTGGGGATTAATTTATGGATAAGAGATATGACTTTTGGTATGCCAGTTCCAACTATAGCTGTAATGGCAATGGATCCTTCTACTTATCCTGAAAGAAGTGAAATAGTATATACTGCAGGAACAGCTACTTCGCCTGAAAGAGCTCTTATAAGGGCTTTAACAGAAGTAGCACAACTTGCTGGAGATTTTGATACAGAAGGAAGGTATGAAGAAAGTGGACTACCTAAATTTGCTACTCTGGAAGAGGCAGAAAATATTATCAAATTTTCCTTTGAAGTTAATTTACAGGATTTACCTGATTTATCCTCAAAAGATCATGTAAAAGAATTAGAAGAGCTTAGCAAAGCCTTAAAAGACCGAGGGTATGAGGTATATCTGATAGATATTACTCATCCAGAATTAAACCTGCCTGCGGTCTATGTTATCATTCCAGGGATGCTCTTTAGAGAAAGGACTCAAATATCATATTTTTATCAAACGATAAGAACTATAAGTTTATTTTTACCTCCAGAAAAAGTAAAAGAAATCTTAGAGGAAATTTTAAAAGAAGTAGGAGACAGGTATTATATTTGGGCGTATCTTGGAAATGTTCATAAAGAACTTAATAAAAATTTAGAAGCTATTTTTTGTTATGAAAAGGCTTTGCAGCTTGCTCCCCCAGATCCTGATAAAATTGCAATTTACACTCATATTGCAGATGCCTATTTTAAATCTGGTGAGTATAAGAAAGTGATAGAAGTAGCGATAAAAGGATTAGAGATAGAAGAAATTCCTGAATTATACAATCTTCTTGGAAGAGCTTATTATAAGTTAAAGGATTATTTTAATGCAATGGAAGCTTTTTTAAGAGCAACGGAATTAAATCCAGCCTCAGCTATTGATTATGCTAATGTAGGATACTGTTTAAAAGCTATAAATCAGCTTCCCACAGCAGAAATATTTTTTAGAAAAGCTCTTCAACTTGATCCAGATTTGACTATGGCTAAAAGAGGTTTAGAATATTGTGAGGCTTTTTTAAATACTAAAAATTAAAGGAGGAAAAGGGTGGTATATAAAAAAGGATTATATTTAAAATTTCCTCCAGATGTAGTGGATAGACCGATTGTATATAAACTGGTTAAAGATTTTGATTTGGTTTTTAATATTTTAAAAGCCGCTATTACTCCTGGGAAAGAAGGGATCATGATTCTTGAGCTGGAAGGAGCTCAGGAAAAACTAAAGGAAGGACTATCTTATTTGAAAAGTCTTGGAATTGAGGTAAAGCCTTTAGAACAGCAGATAATAAAAAACGAGGAAAAATGTATCCATTGTGGTGTTTGTGCTGCTGTATGCCCGACTGAGGCTTTGTATATAGATAGAGAAAGTTTTGAGGTTAAATTTAATCCTGAGAAATGTAGCGCCTGTGGATTTTGTGTAGCAGTGTGTATTACCAAAGCTATGGAAGTGCATGTAGAAAGCAAATTAGATACACTTTAATTTTAGTTTTATAAAAATTTCTTGACTTTTTTAAAAAAATATATTATATAAATAAGTATGGCGAAACTGGATCCTTTTTTTAAATTAATGATAGATACTCAAGCTTCTGATTTACATCTTTCTGCAGGTAATCCGCCTCTTTTAAGAGTTCATGGAGATTTGCAGAGAGTAAAGTATAAAGTTCTGGAAGATGAAGAATTAAGGGAGATGCTTTATGAGATCGCTCCTGAAGAGGTTATTAAAAAATTTGAAGAAGACGGAGAGGTAGATTGGGGGTTTGAGGTTCCAGGTTTAGCAAGATTTAGAGTGAATTATTTCCGCCAAAAGAATGGTGTAGCAGCGGTTTTTAGACTTATTTCTAATAAAATCAGGAGTATAGAAGAATTAGGACTTCCTCCTATTTTAAATAAATTAGCTTTGCTTCCCAGAGGACTTGTTTTAGTGACAGGTCCTACAGGCTCTGGAAAATCTACTACCTTAGCTGCTATTATAGATTATGCAAATAGAATGCGATATGACCATATTCTTACGATAGAAGATCCTATTGAGTTTGTCCATGAACCCAAGAATTGTCTGATTAATCAACGAGAACTGGGACTCCATACCAAAAGTTTTGCTAATGCTCTGAGAGCAGCTCTAAGAGAAGATCCTGATATTATATTAGTAGGAGAAATGAGAGATTTAGAAACTATATCCTTGGCTTTGGAGGCTGCTCTTACAGGACATTTGGTATTTTCTACTTTACATACTATTTCAGCAGCTCAAACTGTGAGTAGAATTATAGATGCCTTTCCTCCAGAGCAGAGAGATCAAATTAGGGTCTCCTTATCAGAATCTTTAAAAGCAGTGGTTTCTCAAACTATGTTTAAAAGGATAGATAAACCTGGAAGAATTGTGGCTACAGAAATAATGATAGCTACTCCTGCTATAAGAAATTTGATTAGAGAAAATAAACTCCATCAAATACCTTCTATGATTCAAATGGGTAAGAAATTTGGTATGATGTCCTTGGATGATTGCATTATGGACTATCTCAAGAAGGGTTGGATAAGTCCAGAGGAGGCATTTATTAAATCCGTAGATAAAAACAGGTTTTTACCATATGTAAAGAACAAAGATGTTATAGATTTTACTGAGATGCCAGGATAGTTCCTTTATGCTTACTGAAATAGAGATCAAAGATTTACTATATAAACTGGCTTTTTTTGAACCGGGAATTTCAGATATTTTTATTCTGAGTGGTTATCCATTTCAGGTGCTGGCTTATGGTAAGATGAAATCTGTATATCTGGAAGACTTTTATGTAGAGAGACTTACTCCTTTTCAGACTGAAGTCATAGCTTTTACTATGTTAAAAGATAAACCTAATCTTTATAACAAGCTCATTGAAGATGGATATACTGACTTTTCTTATTTCTTGGACGATGAAACTCGTTTCAGGGTAAATATTTTTTCCAGGCAAAAGACATACAATATTATAATGAGAAAGTTAGACAGTAAAATAAAATCCATAGAAGAACTGAGACTGCCTGAAGTATTTTATAAAATTGCCCAGGAGAAATATGGAATTATTTTAGTTACTGGTGCCACAGGACAGGGTAAAACAACCACTTTAGCTGCAATTTTACACGAAATAAACAGAAATCAACCTGTTCATATTTTAACTTTGGAAGACCCTGTGGAATATGTCCATAAACCCATTAAAGCCACTATTAATCAGAGAGAATTAGGAACAGATTTTAGTTCTTTTGCTGAAGGTTTAAAAGCAGCTTTAAGGCACGCTCCTCATGTGATTTTAGTGGGAGAAATTCGTGATAAAGAAACCATGGATATAGCTTTAAGTGCAGCAGAAACAGGTCATTTAGTATTTTCTACTCTACATACTATCGGCGCCTCTCAGACTATTAATAGAATTGTAGGGTTTTATCCTTCTGAAGACGAGCATTTAATAAGACAAAGGTTGGCTTCAGCTCTTAGATGGATAATAGGACAAAAATTACTTCCAAAAGTAGGAGGGGGGAGAGTAGCTGTTTTTGATATTTTATATAATAATCTAAGGGTAAAAGAAATTATTCTTTCTGGTGAAAGTGAGGGTAAAACCCTTTATGATGCTATGACACAGGGCGGACCTTTTGGAATGCAAACCTTTGATCAGCATCTTATTGAACTATATGCTCAGGGCTTGATAGAAGAAGAACAGGCTTTATATCACTGTATAAGGAGAGATATAGTTAGCAGGCAGATAGATCTTATAAAAAAACAGAAAAAATCCACTTCCTCTAAAGAAGAGATTGTTCTTGAACTTGGTGGAAAGGGTGTTAAATGATAGAGAATGCTTATCAGGATTATCTTATAGAAAAACCACTTTGTTTAATTTTCTGGAAGCTTAGTTCAGATATAAATTCAATTATTAAATTTTTTCAGGAAGAGAAAGATTTTGAGGTAAGAGAAATAAAAAGTATTGATGACTTGATTTATTGGTTAAAAATTGCCGAAGCAAAGATTATCCTTTTAGGAATAAACTCCTTGGAGGAAGCAAAAGAGATTAAGGATTATATTGATAAAAAACTGCCTATAGAAAAGAGAAGAGATATAATTGTAATTTATATTTTACCTGAAGTTAACACTTTAAATCCTAAGGAAACATTTTTATTAAGTGCTAATTTAGTAATCTCAGAAAAACATCTTTCTGAATTTCCTAAGATTTATGAAAAAGCCAGTCGCTACTGGGAAATACTTTATAAAGATTTTAAAAAAGCACTTACTAAGTATTTAGAAATTTAAGCGAGAAATCCTTGCAGGAGAAGGGAGGTATTATGATAAGAAAAGCTGTTCTTCCTGTAGCAGGTCTTGGGACAAGGATGCTTCCTATTACAAAAGTGGTTCCTAAGGAGCTTCTAAATATTGTGGATAGACCTACTATTGAGTATGTGGTAAATGAAGTAATAGCTTCAGGAGTAAATACCTTAGTATTTATTATTTCTCAAGGAAAAGGTAAAATTATTGACTATTTTGATATAGATATGAACCTTAGAAGTTTTCTTAAGGAAAGAGGGAAACTGGATTTATTAAAAAAAGTAGAAGAAGTAGAGGATAAAATAAAGTATTTAGTAGAAGTGCGTCAAAAGATTCCTGAAGGTCTTGGGCATGCAGTTCTTATGGCAGAGAGGGCAGTGGAAAACGAACCTTTTGCAGTTTTATTAGGGGATGACTTGGTAGATGCTGATCCTCCTTGTTTAAAACAGATGATAGAAATTTATAATCAGCTTTCAGCAAAAACTAAAAATCACAGTATTATTGCTGTAGAAGAAGTTCCTAAGGAGGATGTTTCTAAGTATGGAATTATAGAAGGGGAAAAAGTAACTGAAGATTTAATAAAAATTAAAAGGGTAATAGAGAAACCTTCGCCAGAAGAAGCTCCTACTAATCTGGCTATCATTGGTAGATACATTTTTGATCCAATTATTTTTACTTATTTAAAACAGATTCCAAAGGTTAAAGGAGAATATCAACTTACTGATGCTATTCAACTTATGATAGACAACGGTTATGAAGTATATGCTTATTTATTTAAAGGAAAACGCTTTGATACAGGAAATAAGGAAGGATTTTTTAAAACAGTTCTTTATTATGCTATTAAAGATCCTAAATTAAAAGCAGTGCTTGAAAAGTTTGTAAAAGAAATGAATATCGCTTAATGTATCTTGTTGAAGTTGTTCTTCCTCTCCCTCTTTATCAAACTTTTTCTTATTTAAGTGAGACTTTTATCATTTCAGGTGTTCGGGTAATAGTTCCTTTTAGAACCTTGCATTTGATAGGAATAGTTAAAAACTGTGAAGAAATAACAGAAGATGAAATAAAAAATTCTCAAATTGAATATAAGTATATAGAAGAAGTTATAGATACCGAACCTCTTTTACCTCCAGAGTTATTTCCTTTTTTAGAATGGGTAGCTGAGTATTATTTAACTCCTCTGGGATTAGTTTACAAAATAGCTTTACCTTCTGGTGTTTTTACTTTTCCACAAAAGCGTATTTATCTTACAGAAGAAGGAAAGGAAGCTATTAAAAGAGGAGAAATTCCAGAAGTATTCTCTGCTATAAAGAAGAAAGGTTACAACTTGAAACGATTTATAAAGAAGTATAATCTTACTCAAAAAGAAATTTTAAAATTTCAAAAAAATGGCTGGATAAAAATTGAATATCAGTTTCCTCAGGTAAAAATTCCTTTAGAAGCTTTTATAAGAGTAAAAGAAGAGATCTCATTGGAAGAATGCAATCAAAATAAAATTCTTCGTTATATCAAAGAGAAAGGAGAAATTCCTGAGAAAGTTTTAAAAGCTATTTTTCCTGCAAAAGAAATTCAAAAGTTAATAAGAAAGGGGTTTTTAGAAAAGATAAAGTATCCTAAAATGAGAAAAATCTTTTTATCCTTTCCTGTTCCCGAGAAATATGAGCTTACTTCAGAGCAAAAAAAGGTATCTCAGGGGATAAGAGATTTACTGAATAGAAAAAGTTTTGAGCCCATTTTATTATTTGGAGTTACAGGGAGTGGAAAATCTTTTATCTATTTAGAGGCTATAAAAGAAGTTTTAAATCAAGGGAAAAGGGTATTGGTATTAGTCCCTGAGATAGCATTAACAACTTATATGGAAGTTTTGCTTTTAAAGTATTTTAAAGAAAGTATAGCACTTTTACACAGCGGACTTTCTCCTGGAGAAAGACTAAATCAGTGGAAGCGTATTTTAAAAGGGGAAGCGAGTATTGTAATTGGGACTCGTTCTGCTATTTTTGCTCCTGTAAAAGACCTTGGATTGATTATAGTGGATGAAGAGCACGATCCTTCTTATAAAGAAGAAAATCTTCCCTGTAAATATCATGCAAGAGATCTTGCTTTAATAAGAGGAAAAATGGAAAATATTCCTGTAATTTTAGGTTCTGCTACACCAAGTATAAAGAGCTTTTATTTGGCTAAAAAGGGTAAGTATCATTTGTTTACTTTAAAAGAGAGACCTTATACTGTTTTGCCTGAAGTAAAACTTTTAGAAAACAAAAAATTTCAGCTTATTTCAGAAGGATTAAAGATAGAGATTGAAGAGACTTTAAGAAGAGGGGAATCAGTTTTTCTTTATTTAAATCGTAGAGGGTATGCTCCACTTGTTAGATGTGAAGAGTGTTATTACATCTGGACTTGTCCAAATTGCGGTATTCCTTTAACCTATCACAAAGAGGATAATAAACTTCTTTGCCATTACTGTAATTTTGAAATAAGTGCATTAACAGTGTGTCCTAATTGTGGAGGAACAAAGTTTAAATTTTGTAGAGCAGGAACAGAAAAAATAGAAGAAGAAATAAGAAAAATCTTTCCAGATAAAGAAATTATTCGTTTGGATAGAGATAGTGTTAGCACAGAAAAAAAACTTTTTCAGGTATTGGAAAAAATTTACAAAAAAGGCTCTAAGATTATTATAGGGACTCAAATGGGTGTTCACGGACATAATTTTCCTGAGGTTAATTTAGTAGGGGTTTTAAGAGCAGAGGAGGGATTGTTTGCACCTTTTTATAAAGCTGGAGAAAGAACTTTTCAGCTTTTAATTCAAGCTGCAGGAAGGGCAGGGCGAGGAGATAAAAGAGGAAAGGTAATTTTTCAAAGCTCTCTAATAGATCATTATGTAATAAAATATGCTTTTGTTCAGGATTATGAAAGTTTTTATCAGGAGGAAATTAAATTGAGAAGAGAATTTGCCTTTCCTCCTTTCGTAAGGCTTGCGATAATAAGAATAGAAGGAATACATGAAGAGAAAGTTAAGGAAAAGTGTATAAAAGCAAAGGAATTTTTAGAAAAAATTGTTGTAAAAGATTTGGCAAAAGAGGTGAAAATCCTTGGACCTGCTCCCTGTCCTTTTAGAAAATTAAAAGGACTTTATAGATGGCACTTTATTTTAAAAGCAGTTAGTTATAAAAAATTAAACTATGTTTTACAAAAATTTTTACAAAATTTCAAGGCGCCAGGCTTAAGAATTTCTTTTGATATAGATCCAGAAGAGATATTATAAATATTTACTTTTTTCAAAAAAAGCATATATTACTATAATATGATTAAGACTTCCAGTGTAAGAATAGAAAAATTTTCTGTAGGAAGAACTCAAAAATCTTTTCAGGATTTTAATCTCACACCAGCAGAGCTTGAAGCCTATCTTGATGAATACATGATTGGGCAAAAAGAGGCTAAGGCAATTATTTCCACAAAGGTATGCACACATTTCCACAAAATTAGGTATTACTATTTAAGAGAGGGTAGGGAAGAGGATATAGAGTTTGTAAAAAATAATATTTTTATTATTGGACCTACAGGGGTTGGTAAAACTTACATGATAAAACTTATTTCTAAAAAGTTAGGAGTTCCTTTTGTTAAAGGAGATGCAACCAAGTTTAGTGAAACAGGTTATGTTGGGGGAGATATAGAAGATTTAATAAGGGAGCTTTATTGGGAAGCTAATGGGGATTTAGAAAAAGCTCACTTTGGAATAGTATTTTTGGATGAGATTGATAAAATAGCTTCTGCTGGAGAAACCGTAGGACCCGATGTTTCAAGAACAGGAGTTCAAAGGGCTTTGCTTAAACCTCTGGAAGAAACGGATATAGAAATAAAAGTTCCACAAGATGGATATGGTGGACTTGAATTTCAAGAAAGCGTTCAGAAAAGTAAGAAAAAGAGAATAATTTTAAACACCAGATATGTCCTTTTTATTGTAAGCGGTGCTTTTCAGGGGTTGGATCAAATTATTAAAAAAAGAATAAAAAAACAAAGTATGGGTTTTATTTCAGAGATTGAAGACAGAGAGGAAATAAAGTTTAATTATTTGAAATTTGTAATACCTGAGGATTTAGTAGCTTATGGATTTGAAAGAGAATTTATAGGCAGATTTCCAGTAATTGCAGTATTTGATCCACTTTCTCAGGAGGAACTTTTTGAAATACTTTCCAATCCAAATAATCCCATAATGTTAAATAAAAAAAGAGATTTTAAGGTTTATGGGATAGATCTTGCTTTTACTGATGAGGCATTAAAAGAGATTGCTAATCTTGCCTATAAAGAAAATACAGGAGCAAGGGCTTTATCCAGAATCTTGGAGAGGATTCTTATCTATTTTGAAAGAACTTTACCTTCCAAGTCTTTTAAATTTTTAGGGGTTACAGAAGAGCTTATAAAAGATCCAGAAGGATTCTTAAAGGCTTTGCTTGAGTCTCCTAACAATATAAGATGGAGAGAAAATTATTATAAGGCTTTAGAGGATGAAAAGAAAAGGGTAAAAAAATATGTATCTTCCAAAGTAAAATATATGGATGAAGAAAAGTTTGAGCTCACACCTAAGAGATTAAATTTGATTTTTGATTTATACAAAGAAAGGGATATAGAACTAAATAAAGCATTGGAAGATGTTTTATTCTTATGGAGACAGGTTAAAAATTATGAAAAAGCTTTTGAAAGAAAAAATAATGTAAAAATAGTTTTTACAGAAGATACTATAGATACTATTCTGGAAAATGCAATTAAGAAAAATTGGGGTGTTTTTGCCTATTGCGAAAAAGTGATGTCAAGGTTAGAATATAGTTTTAACTACTTGAGAGATATTTTAGCAGAAGAAGTTTTTTATATAACTCCTTTAGCATTGAAAAGACCTCAAAAATATGTAGAAGAATATCTTCGTAAAATTAAACAGTAAAATGATATTCTTAGCTCTCTCAGAAAATCTGTTCAATAAATTAAAAAGGATTCTGGATGCTCAGAAAATAAAGTATAAACTTATAGAAGATGGGGAAACTCTACTTAAATTGTCTAAAAAAGAAAAACCTGAGCTTATAATTTTAGAAAAAGATTTACCTCTTTTAGATGGTTTTGCTGTAACCTTGCTTTTAAAATCTGATAAGGACACTCAGAGTATCCCTATTTTAGCTATATGCAAATCTCAGTATAAAGAAGAAGAAATAAAGGCTAAGGATTGCGGATGTGATGAGATAATAGTATACCCTTTTACAGAAGAAGAAATAGCTCAAAGAATTGAAAAAATTCTTAAAGAATGGAGTGGGTAAATGATAGGAATTTCAAAGTTGTATTGCGGGACAATAGAGCCTTCAGATCCTTTAAGATATGGGAGGAGAAGTAAAGATTTACCTTCTCATCTTTTACAGTTTTCTGTAGATAAAAAACCTGTGGTGGTATGGAATGTTACAAAGGCATGTAATTTAAGATGTATTCACTGCTATGCTAAAGCTGATAATAGACCAGATCCAAATGAACTTACTACTGAAGAAGGTTTTAAACTTCTGGAAGATTTAGCTCAGTTTGGTTGTCCAGTGGTTCTTTTTTCAGGGGGAGAGCCTTTGGTAAGACCGGATATTTTGGATCTTATAAAAAAAGCAGTAGATTTAGGGATGAGAGCTGTGCTTTCTACTAATGGAATTTTAATTGATGAAGCTTTAGCCAAGGAATTAAAAAAATTAGGGCTTTCCTATGTAGGAATTAGTCTTGATGGTATGAGAGAGGTGCATGATAGGTTTAGAGGTGTAAAAGGGGCTTTTGATAAAGCTATTTCTGCTATAGAGGCTTGTAAAAAAGAAGGTATAAAGGTTGGATTAAGATTTACTATAAACAAACTTAATGCCCAGGAGATACCTAAAATTTTTGATCTTGTTGAAGAAATGGAAATCCCTCGTATATGTTTTTATCATTTAGTTTATGCTGGAAGAGGAAGCAAGCTGATTGAAATGGATTTATCTCATGAAGAGACTAGATACTGGGTAGATTACATTATTGATAGAACTAAAGAAATACATGATAAGGGATTAAAAGTTGAAGTCCTTACTGTGGATAATCACGCTGATGGTCCTTATCTTTATTTAAGAATGAAAAGAGAAGGCAATCCCAGGGCAGAAGAGGTGTATGAGCTTCTTAAAATGAATGGAGGAAATAATAGTGGAGTGGGAATTGGATGTGTTTCCTGGGATGGATCTGTGCATGCTGATCAATTCTGGCGTCATTATTCCTTTGGAAATGTAAGAGAAAGACCTTTTAGCGAGATCTGGATGGATACCTCAGATCCTTTAATGGCAAAGCTTAAAGAAAAGAAAAAACATGTAAAGGGAAGATGTGCTAAATGTAAGTTTTTAGAAGTGTGTGCTGGTAATTTTAGAGTTAGAGCTGAAGCTGTAACAGGGGATGTATGGGCACCAGACCCAGCTTGTTATTTAACAGATGAGGAAATAGGAGTAGTTTAAAAAAGAGTCTTGTTGAAGCAAATGATAAAAGAAGAGGAAAAATGCAGGAGGAGAGTAGATGGGAAAAGAAGTAGAAATAAAGGAGATAAAAGAGCTTGTTAAAGAAGTATGGTTAATGTGGAAAGAAACTGATAAAAGGTTTAAGGAGACTGATAAAAAGTTTAAAGAGACTGATGAGAAAATAAGAAGGCTTAGTGAGGATACGGACAGAAAAATAAAGGAGTTAAGTGAGGAGATAAAGAGAGTAATGGGGTTATTTACAAGTCAGTGGGGCAGGTTGGTTGAGGCATTGGTTGAACCAGGAACTCTTCAACTTTTTAAAGAAAGAGGTATAAAGGTAAATAAAACTGCAAAGAGGGTAAAACTGGAAGATGAGGAAGGAAATATTATAATGGAAATAGACATCCTTCTTGAAAATGAGGAAGTAGCTGTAGTTACAGAAGTAAAAACTCAAGTTAAAGTAGAAGATGTAAAAGAATTTTTAGAAAAACTAAAAAAATTTAAGGAGTATTTTCCAAAGTATAAAGAGATGAAAGTATATGGAGCAATAGCAGGAATAGAATTTGAAGAGGGAGCAGATAGATATGCATATAAACAAGGGTTATTTGTGTTAAAATTTAAAGAAGGAATGATTAAAATAGCAAATGATAAGAAATTTAAACCAAAAGAATGGTAAAAATGCAGGATTGCAGGAGGAGGTGGAAATGGAGAATAGAGTGGAAAGGGCTTTAATAAGTGTAACAGATAAAACAGGAATTGTAGAATTTGCAAAGGAATTGCAAAATTTAGGAATAGAAATTGTTTCTACAGGTGGAACAGCAAGGGTTTTGAGAGAAGGAGGGGTAAAGGTAGTGGATATTTCAGAATTAACAGGTTTTCCCGAGATCCTTGAAGGAAGAGTAAAAACCCTGCATCCTAAGGTTCACGGAGGGATTCTTTTTAAAAGAGATAATTCAGAGCATGTAGAAACTATAAAAAAACACGAGATTAAACCTATAGATCTTGTAGTGGTTAATCTTTATGCCTTTGCAAAAGTAGTGGAAAAAGGAGCTGACCTTGATACTGCTATAGAAAATATTGATATTGGAGGACCTACTTTAATTAGAGCTTCTGCTAAAAATTTTAAATATGTTACAGTAGTAGTGGATCCAGCAGATTATCCCAAAGTTTTAGAAGAAATCAAAAAGTATGGAAATACCACTTTGGAAACACGATTTGAACTGGCTAAAAAGGTGTTTAAGTTAACAAGTGAATATGATAAAATGATAGCTGAATATCTTTCCAAAGTTAAGCTATAATGTTTTGTCTAACTATAGCAGAAAAAAGTTATAAAGAAGTTTTAAAAAAAATAGAAACAGGGGCTAAATATACTGATTTTTTTGAGCTAAGAGTTGATTATTTAGAAAAGCCTGATAAATCTCAGATAAGAGGATTTTTAAAGCTTCCTTATAAATTTCTTTTTACATTTCGTAGCAAAAAAGAAGGTGGCATTAAAAGGGTCTCAGCTACGCTACAGTTAGAGTGGATTCTCTGGGCATTAGAAGAGGACTTTTATTTGGTAGATGTGGAATGGCATTTATTTAAGAAATTTTATCAAAAATTTAATCCAAGTTCTTTAAATTACGATAAAATTTTAATTTCATACCACAATTTTGAAAAAGTCCCTTCTGATGCGTATTTGTTAAAAGTGTTAAAAGATATGAAGAAAGAAAAGATAAAAAAAGCTAAAATAGTTTGTATGTGTAAAAGCTTTCATGATTCTTTAAGGCTATTAAATTTTATAAATGTTGCTAAAAAAATGGGGATAGAGTTAATTAGTTTTGGTATGGGAAAAGAAGGAAAATTAAGCAGGATTTTGTGTCTTTTCAGTGGTTCACCTTTTACTTATGTGGTTCTTTCAAGAGAAGAAGCTGTAGCTCCAGGACAACTGGATATACAAAGTGCTATGGAGATTTATAATTTTATCAAGCAAATGATTTTAGAGGAGTAAAGCACGATGTATGATGTATATGGAATTATAGGAGACCCTGTGAGTCACTCTTTATCTCCTATAATGCATAATCTTGCTTTTAGAGAGCTGGGGTTAAAAGCTGTGTATGGAGCTTTTATGGTAAAAAGTGCAGAATTAGAAAAAGCTATAGAAGGTATAAGGGCTTTAAACATAAAAGGGCTTTCTGTTACTATTCCACATAAAGAACATGTTATGAAGTATTTAGATGAAATAGATGAGACAGCTTCTAAAATAGGGGCTGTAAATACTATAGTAAATAAAGAAGGATTTTTAATTGGTTATAATACTGATTGGATAGGGGTTTTAAAAAGTTTTACAGAAAACGGTGTAGAATTAAAAAATAAAAAGGTAGTAATTGTAGGAGCTGGAGGAGCTTCAAAGGCAGTGATATATGCGGTTATTTCTGGAGGAGCTAAGGTTGTAGAAGTTTATAATCGCACTTTTGAAAAAGCTAAAGCTTTAGAGGAAAAATTTGAAATAGTGGCAAAGCCCTGGGAGGAATTAAAAAATGCTTCAGGTGATATAATTATCCAAACAACAAGTGTTGGTTTGAAAAGTTGGGAAACTCCTGTGGAGGAAGAAGTATTATCCAGATTTAAGGTGGCTATGGATATAGTTTATTTACCATTAAAAACTAAATTCTTGAGTTTAGCTGAAAAATACTGCAAAATAATAGATGGTTTGCAGATGCTCCTTTATCAGGGGGTAGAACAGTTTAAGTTGTGGACAGAAAAAGAACCACCAGTAGAACTTATGAAAAAAGCTATTTATGAAGAAGTAAAAAAAATGGAAAAGGAAGCAGGACTGTGAACTGTAAGGAAATTAAACCCTTAAAATCTTTTAAAAAAATCAACTTTAAATTACCTTCTTCTAAAAGCTTAACTCAAAGAGCACTTATTTGTGCAGCTCTTGCTGAAGGTGTTTCTAAAATTATAAATCCACTTCTTAGTGAAGATACTTTACTTCTGAAACAGGCATTAGAAGCAACAGGAATAAATATTAAAGAAGAAGGGGATACCTGGATAGTTACAGGTAAAAAGCAACCTTATTTATCAGAAAAAAAAGTATATCTTGGAAATAACGGCACAGGTTCTCGCTTTTTTTTAGCTTTTTCAACTCTTGGAAAAGGTTCTTATATAGAAATTTGTGGAAAACCCAGGCTTCATGAAAGACCAGTAGCTCCTTTAATTTCTGCTTTAAGGGATCTGGGAGCAAATATAAAGTGTTTGGAAAAAGAAGGATATTTTCCTTTAAAAATTTTGGAAGGAAGGCTTGGTTCTAAAAAACTTACTATTCCTGGGAATATTAGCAGTCAATTTATTTCAGCTTTACTTCTTATAGCTCCTTATTTACCTTCAGGATTAGAAATAGAAATACAAGAGGAACTTATTTCTAAATCTTATGTGGATATGACTATTGATGTTATGAGAAAATTTGGAATAGAAGTAAAAGCCTCGCAAGATTTTAAACACTTTAAAGTAGCTCATGGCTTTTATAAGGCTATTACTTATGAAGTAGAAGCAGATGCCTCAAGTGCTTCTTATTTTCTTGCTTTACCTTTGATTATGGGCAGAGGGGAAGTAATTATAGAAAACTATAATTATTACTCCAAACAGGGTGATGTTAAATTTTTAGATTATATAAAAAAAATGGGAGCAGAAGTAGAAGTTCTGGATCCTCTGGGAATAAAAGTGAATTTTGAAGGAAGGGCTAAAGGGGGAGAAATTGACTTGAAAGATACTCCTGATTTATTCCCCACCATGTGTGTATTGGCTGCTGTAGCAGAAGGAAAAACTATTCTTAAAGGGGCTCCTCATTTAAGATATAAAGAGACTGATCGCATTAAAGCTATGGTAACAGAATTAAAAAAATTGGGAGTTAAAGCTGAGGAATTACCAGATGGGGCTATAATTGAAGGCACAACCAAATTTAAACCAGCTCTTATTAATACTTATGATGACCATCGTATTGCCATGTCTTTTGCTATTTTGGGATTGAGGGTAGGGGAGATAAAAATAGAAAATCCTGAATGTGTGGCTAAGTCTTTTCCAGATTTCTGGGAATATTTAGAAAGGCTTTATGGATAAGATAGTTTTAATAGGATTTAGAGCCACTGGTAAAACCAGCGTTGGTAAAAAACTCGCAGAAGCCTTAAACTGGAGATTTGTGGATCTGGATGAGGAAATCCAGAAAAAGGCTGGAAAAAGTATAAAGGAGATAGTAGAGGAAGGAGGATGGCAGGCTTTTAGAGATTTAGAAAAAAAAGAAATGCAAAGTTTAATAAATCTTAAAGAAGTAGTAATTGCTCTTGGTGGTGGAGGGGTTTTGCATAAAAAAGAAATGGAAAACCTAAAAGAAAATAGTTTAGTTGTATGGCTTTATGCTTCAGAGGAAGTAATTTTACAAAGAATTAAAAAAGATGCTAAGAGTCTTTCTCAACGACCAGCTTTAAGTAATGCAAGTTTAGAAGAAGAAGTAAAGAACATTTTAAAAGAAAGAACCCCTCTTTATGAAAAATTCTGTCATTTTAAAATAGATACTTCAAACATAAACATCCAAAAAGTCACACAAGAAATTTTGGAGTTTTTTAAAAATTTCCAAAAGGACAGTTAAAAGTTTAGGTAAAGTTGTAACAACAAATTAAAGTATAGTTGAAAAATAAAAAGGAAGTTTTATATTTCAAACAAAAAATATCAATAGTGATGATATATGCCGATTTTTGAATATAAGTGTTTAAAATGTGGTAGAATTTCTGAACATTTGGTTTTTAATGAAAAAGAATTTAAGCCTTTTTGTCGTTTCTGTGGATCTACAAAAGTAAAAAAACTAATTTCCAGAGTAAAAGTGCGGCTTTCAATGGATACAAGACTTGAAAAAATGTGTGATCCTGCACTTTTTGGTTCTCTTGATGAGGAAAATCCTAAAAGTGTGATGAAGTTTATGGAAAAAATGGGAGCTGAATTTGGGGATCAACTTGGTGATGAATTTGATGAGGTTATGGAAGAAGCTCGGGAGGAGGTAGAAAAAGAATTTATAGAGAAAAAGAGTGATTCCCAGGAAAATTTGCAAAATAGTTGTGAAAACTCTGAGACATGATAGAATTAAAATTATGAGCGAAAAAAAATACGGTGAATTAGAAATAGAAAAAGCTGAGCTGGAAGCCTGGGATAATCCATATCCAGATAGGGATTACTTAATAGAAATAACCTTTCCAGAGTTTACCTGTCTTTGTCCTCGCTCTGGTTATCCAGATTTTGCAGTAATTAAAATTTCTTATATTCCCAAAGATAAAATAGTAGAATTAAAATCTTTAAAGCTCTGGCTTAATAAATTCAGAAGTAGATACATTTCTCACGAAGCTGCTACTAATGAAATATTTGATGCCCTATGGAATCTTCTTCAGCCAAAAAAGTTAAAAATAGTTGCAGATTTTCATCCAAGAGGAAATGTTCATACTGTTATTACAGTAGAAAAACCTTAAATTTAAAAATAGCTGAAATAAAGGTCACTTTCTGTTTTGCCAGGATATTTCCCTTTTACAATAGTAAAGCAAAGAGCTCTATTTACCACTCCTATACCTGTAATAAATCCTGTTTGAGCATTTGTAATGTTTTTAAAAAAATAAGAGCCTTTAAAACCAAGAACAAAAATCTGAGAAGTAGCAGTGTTTAAAGGAATATACTTCAAATCACTCTTTACACTTTTTAAAGGAAAATCAATAAAAACAAACAGAGCTTCAGGAGTTCCGTCTCTGTTGACATCAGCTACTGCTGGAGTAATAAAAGGAGAAACAACCTGTTTCACAACTTCTTGCCCTGGCTTACCTTTTATTAGTTTTACCTGATAAAAATGGTTAATTACAGGATACGGAGAACTCCATACAAGTTTGTTATTTTTGTAAATACCAATTCTTCCATCAGAAAGATAAGTAAAAATTTCAGGTTTACCATCTTTATCAAAATCAATAAAAGCACTTCCTATATTTTTATAGTTTTCAGGAACTTTAAGTTTATCAGCATATATCAACTCATTATTTTTTCTTTTTAGGATATAAACTTCATTTCCAAAAAACTTTTCAGGACTGAATTTTTGTCCTATGAGAGTATCTTTTATACCTTTTGCAGTGTAATCTACAAAATTAAGAATAAGATTAATATTGGTAATTACAGGAAAAAGTCCTTGAGAAGTGTAATGCAAGAGTTCACTTCTCATTCCAACTCTTTTATCAAAAATATTTAAAGCAATCCATCCAGAAGCACCTACTGAAAAGTTTACAATCTTCCCTTTCTTAGGCTTGTAATGTGCTAAAACCTTTCCCTTTATTTTTACAATAAAAAGACCCTGCGAATTAAAATAAATCATTTCTGGTATATCATCATTATCTATATCTGCAAACTCTGATTGAATAATTTCCCCTGGTATTTTATCCAGAAGAACAGGTTGTAATGTTACAAACTCATTAAAAGCCTTATAAGTGTGAGATACAAAATTACCTTTATGAGATGGAGAAAGCTGGTTTTTATTTAAACTTGTGTAAAACCTAATTAAATTTAAATTTGCATCATAAACTTTTATGGAGTTTTTTTCTTCTACAAATAAAAGATCATAACCATTAGTAAGAAGGTATTTAGGAGTAATTTGTTTAAACCTTAGTTTTGGTTTAAAAATAATAGTAGATTTTGATAAATTTTTTTTTAAAATAGACAATAAATTTTTATCAGAAGTAGCATTTTCTGAAATAATAAGAACTTTCAAATTCGTATATCTTTTAACAATAGCTGGAATAGGGAAGGATTCTTTTTGAGAAATTACAGAAGCAGTGGCAAAATTTTGATTTAAATGAGTAATTTCTATTTTTCCAATGGGTATCTTTAAAAATCGCAAAGTTTTTTTAGTTTTTGGATCAACAATTTTTTTTCCTTTTTTGTAAACAGTAAAAATATCCCTAAGGTTTACACCCTGAGCCCAGCCTTTATCAATTGTAATTTGTCCATCTTTTATTCCTATAATTAATGCAGAAAGGGGAGAAAAATCTTTTTTTATCTGTTTATATATTTCAGAAGAAATAGTAGCTGAGGAAAATTTACAAAAAATCAAAGTAAAAAAAACTAAAAAAATGCTTATAAAAATTTTATATTTCATCTTTTTATGTCTCCTTTTTTTTACCAGAATTGTATAAAAGCTTTTCAAGTTCTTCCCCTTCTAATACTTCTTTTTCAATTAGTAATGTTACTACATTTTCCAATGTTTCTCTTTTTTCTTTTAAAATTCTGATAGCAGTTTCATAGCATTCTTTCAAAATTTTTCCAATTTCTTTATCTATAAGTTTAGCAGTTTCTTCAGAAATAAGTTCTCTTTCCCTAAATGGTATATCAAGGAAAAGATGTTCTCTTTTTCTAAAAGTTTGAGGTCCTAAGCTTTCACTCATTCCATAATCCATTATCATAGCTCTTGCAATTTCTGTAGCTTTTTCTAAATCATTTTGTGCCCCTGTAGAGACTTCTTTAAAAATAAGTTCTTCTGCAGCTCTTCCTCCTAAAAGAACAGCTATTTTTGCAAGAAGTTCATTTTTAGTAACAAGATATTTTTCTTCAGTTGGAAGCTGAAGAGTATATCCTAAGGCTGCCACTCCTCTTGGGATAATGGATATTCTATGCACTTTGTCATTTGGAGTAAGAACAGATGCTACAATAGCGTGCCCAGCTTCATGATAGGCTATGCGCTTTTTTTCTTCTGGAAGGAGACATCTATGCTTCTTAGCAAGTCCTGCAACCACTCTATCTATAGCTTCTTCAAAATCCTCCATCTCTACAACCTCTTTACCTTTTCTTGCAGCAAGAAGAGCTGCTTCATTCACAATATTAGCAAGATCTGCTCCTACCATTCCTGGGGTTCTTGCTGCAATAACTTTTAAATCCACATCAGGTGCGAGTTTAATATTTTTACAATGAATTTTTAAAATTTCCTCGCGCCCTCTAAGATCGGGACGATCAACCACTATTACTCTATCAAATCTTCCTGGTCTTAGAAGTGCAGGATCAAGAATTTCTGGTCTGTTAGTGGCTGCAATAATAATTACCCCTTTTTTTGGATCAAATCCATCCATTTCAGCAAGAAGTTGGGTAAGTGTGTGTTCTCTCTCTTCAGTTCCTCCAGCAGGGGAAATTCCTCTTACTCTTCCCACTGCATCTATTTCATCTATAAAAATTATACAGGGAGCCATTTTTTCTGCTTGAGCAAACAGATCCCTTACCCTTGCTGCCCCAACTCCTACAAACATTTCAACAAAAGAAGATCCAGAGATAGAAATAAAAGGAACCCCAGCTTCACCTGCCACAGCTCTGGCTAAAAGCGTTTTTCCTGTTCCTGGAGGTCCAACCAGAAGAACTCCCTTTGGTATTTTAGCTCCAAGTCGCGTAAATTTCTCAGGTTGTTTTAAAAACTCTATAATTTCTCTAAGTTCCTCTACAGCTTCCTCTATTCCTGCAACATCTTTAAAAGTAACATCTATCTCATTTTCTATATAAATCCTGGCTTTACTCTTTCCAAAACTGATAATTCCACTATCAGGCGAGGTAAATTTCTTAAAAATAAATAACCAGAATCCAATTAAAATTACAAGAGGAAGAAACCAGGAAAGAAAAGTTATCCAGCGATTATTCTCAGGTTTTACTTCATATCTAATACCCTTTTCATCAAGAAGTTTAAATAACTCTGGATCTATAGGTTTATAAGTCTTAAAAAAAGGAGTTAGCCTTACAGGTTTTTGTCTTAATTGATATAACTTTTCTCCAGCCCCTTTTTTAAATTTTCCAAAAATTTCATACTTTTTAATAACTAAATTATCAACCAATCTTTCCTTCGCTAAAACTTTAAATTCGCTATAAGTAATTTTTAAATATTTTGTATATTCTTTCCCTATAAATAGAAAAAAAAGGAAAGAAAAAATCAGTGCTGTTATAAAAATAATTAACTTCTGATTTTTATTCATTAGCTATTTTTTAAAGGTCCTTGCCCAGTTGATTCCAGCACAGAAAGCCAAAATCTACTATGTAAATTTACCTGTTTTCTTCTTTTTATAGCTTCTTTAAGAGGAACATGAACAAATTGCTCGTTTATATTACTTATCATTATTCCTGTTTTCCCAGCCATAGCTGCATGAACTGCATATTGCCCTAAAAATCCACAATAAATTCTGTCCTCTACATTAGCAGGAACACTTCTTATAATATAACTGGGATCAATATACCTTATTACTATTGGAATATTTTTTTCTTTAAAATACTTTTCTATCCGCTCTTTTAAGAATTTTCCAATATCCCCAAGCTTTAAATTTCCAGAGGCGTCATACTCTGGTGGATCCTTTTGAACATACTTTTGTCCTGCTCCTTCTGCAACTACAATAACTGCGTGTTTTCTTTTTTCTAATCTTCTTTCCAGCTCTGCTAAAAGCCCCTTAGGTCCATCTATATCAAAATCCATCTCAGGAATAATGCAAAAATTTACTTCTTTTGTTGCAAGAGTAGCAGCTGCTGCAATAAATCCAGAATGTCTTCCCATAAGCTTTACCAGACCAATTCCATTAGGCACTGCAATAGCCTCTGTATGAGCACACCTGATGGCATTACAGGCAAGCTCAACCGCTGTGTCAAAACCAAAAGTTTTTGATACAAGCCAGATATCATTATCTATGGTTTTGGGAATTCCTATAACAGCTATTTTAAGTTGTCTTTTTCCTATTTCTTCTTTAATTTTATAAGCAGCTCTAAAAGTGCCATCTCCTCCAATCATAAAAAGGATCTGTATATTCATTCTCTCAAGAGTATCAACAATTTCTTCAATAGGCTGATGTCCACGAGAAGTCCCAAGAAAAGTCCCTCCCATAGTATGAATATCTTTAACCAGATCTGGAGTAAGCTCTATTACCTTGTGTTTATATTTAGGAATAAAACCCTGTAAACCATATCTAAATCCCAAAATTTTATCTACACCATAAGAGTAATATAATGTCATTACAATAGAACGAATTACATCATTAATACCAGGACACAAGCCACCACAGGTAACAATACCAACTTTTACTTTGGAGGGATCAAAATAAATATATGGTCTTGGTCCTGCTACTTCTAAAGAAGGAATATCTTTTTTTTCTTTTAAGTTTTCTTTTAAATAAACATAATTTAACCTTAAAGTAATACGAGTATCATCTGTAATAAAACTTGTCTCTGGTAATTTCATAGGATTGGGGATTTTGCATGGACCCAGGCTCTCAACCTGAGTATCTATATCTTCTATTATTTCTTCAGTAAACTCTAAATGGGGAATATACTCCTTCATCTTACCCCTCCAGTTTTTAATTTTTTTTAATTTAATTCTTCTTTTTTAATCTAATTCTCACTGCTTCTGCATGAGACGGTAAATTCTCTGTTTCAGCAAGAAGAATTACTTTTTCAGCCTCTGCTTGGAGATCTGCTTCAGAATACTTTAAAAAGTTAATCTTTTTAAGAAATTTTTCCGCAGATAAGGAAGAACAAAATCTGGCAAGCCCCATGGTAGGTAATACATGATTAGGACCTGCAATATAATCTCCCATAGCTTCAGGAGTATAATCTCCTAAAAACACAGCTCCTGCATTTTTTATCCATGGTAAATATTCCATAGGATTCTTAATAGCAAGCTCTAAATGTTCTGGGGCTATAAGATTGGCTAAAGAAAAAGCATCTTCTAAACTTTTTACTATTATTATAGCTCCTCTCTGAGAAAGGGCTTTTTCTGCAATTTCACTTCTAAAACCTTTGGCTAAAGCCTGGGGTAAAAGTTCTTTAACTTTTTTAGCAAGTTTTTGCGAAGTGGTTATAAGGATAGCTAAACTCATAGGATCATGTTCAGCCTGGGCTAAAAGATCCCATACAACAAATTCTGGCTCAGCTGTTTCATCAGCAATAATTAATACCTCACTCGGACCTGCAAGAATATCTATACCAACAAAGGAAGAAACAAGTTTTTTAGCCACTGTTACATAAATATTACCAGGTCCGCATATTACATCTACCTTTGGTAAAGTCTCTGTTCCATAAGCCAGACCAAAAATTGCCCAGGGTCCACCTACTTTATAGATTTCATCTATACCTGCTTCTTTAGCAGCTACAAGAAGGGCAGGATGCAAAGTTTTATCTTTTCTTGGAGGAGATACCATTATAACTTTTTTCACTCCTGCAATCTTAGCAGGAACTGCAGTCATAATAACTGTAGAGATAAGAGGAGTTTCTCCTCCTTTTCCTCCAGGAATATAAAGCCCAGCTTTTTCTACAGCTCTAACCATCTGTCCAAGAATAATACCTGAACCATCCTGTATAAACCAGGACTGAGGCAATCCCTGAGAATGAAATCTTTTAACTTTTTCTATAGCTAAACGAATAGCTGAAAGAAGATCAGAAGAAACTTGATTATAAG
>CAZQIW010000004.1:0-20722 GCA_964593845.1 uncultured Thermodesulfatator sp.
TGTGCTTGGCACTGTAGCAGGAGCTGTTATGAAGTAAAGTATCTATACTTTAAAAATAGCTTTTACTTTAAATTTTTTTGTAGCGGGAAAAAGTTTAATTTTTAGATTGTAGTTCTTTTCCAGTTTTTCTTTAAGCTCCTCCAGTTCTTTTTCAGAAGGGGTTACTGTGGTAAACCAAAAATTTAGTTTATGGTCTCTAAGATAGGCATGAGTTACTTCTGGAATTTCAGCTATTTTATAAGCTATTTCTATTTGATTTTCAGGGATTGAGGTAGCACAAAGACAAGTAATGTAGCCCAGTTTATGGGAATTTACACTGGCTCCAAAATGCCGAATGATATTCTTTTTTTTCAATTCTTTTAAAAACTCTATTATTTCGTCCTCAGAAAGATCAAACTTTTCTGCTAAAACTTTAAAAGGTTCTGGATGAAGAGGAAAGTTTTCTTGTAGATAATTTAATAGTTCTTTAAATTTATCCATTCTTCTTTCTCTTTGCAGGGAGTAATTTTATGATAATATAATTTCTAATAATTCCAAGATGGAGGAGAAAAATGGAAAAACAGGAGATAAGCACTAAGGAAATTTTTGAGTATTTACCTCATAGGTTTCCTTTTTTAATGATTGACCGTGTGCTGGAGATAGATGCAGAAAAGGAGTATGTAAAGGCTATAAAAAATGTAACCATTAATGAGCCTTATTTTCAGGGGCATTTTCCTGATTATCCTATTATGCCAGGGGTATTAATCATTGAGGCTATGGCACAGGCTGCTGCTGTAGGTTTTAAAGCTATTTTCCCTGAATATAAAGATAAACTATTTGTATTGGCAGCAGTAGATAAAGTGAAATTTAGACATCCTGTTTATCCAGGAGATACTCTTATTTTAGAGGCAAAGGGGTTTAAAAAGAAAGGATCTATTATTAAGACTTCTGCTACAGCCAAAGTAGGTGATAAAATAGTAGCAGAGGCTGAAATTACAGCGGGTATGAGATAGGAGGTTAAGTAATGGCAAAAATTGATTCCACTGCTTATATAGATCCTTCAGCTCAAATTGATGAAGAAGTAGAGATTGGTCCAGGGGTTTATATAGGACCTAAGGTTTCCATAGGAAAAGGCACAATTATAAAGGCAAATACTTATATAGAATCAAATACTAAAATTGGAGAATACAATCAGATTGGACCTTTTGTAGTAATTGGCACAGCTCCACAGCATCTTGGATACAAAGGAGAGGAAACTTTTGTGGAAATAGGAAATTACAATGTAATAAGGGAGTTTGTAACCATTCATCGTGGCACTTCCTTTGATGATGGAGTTACCAGGATAGGGAATAACTGTCTGCTTATGTGTTATGTCCATATAGCCCATGACTGTAAGGTAGGTAATAATGTGATTATGGCAAATAATGCCACTCTGGGAGGACATGTAAGAGTGGGAGATAGAGTTGTAATGGGAGGATTTTCTGCTGTTCATCAATTTTGTAGAATAGGTGCTTATGCTTTTGTAAGTGCTATGACAGGAGTGGACAAGGATGTTCCTCCTTATGTAAAAGTTTTTGGAATTCCTGCTAAAATCCAGGGAGTAAATCTTGTAGGATTGAGAAGAGCTGGATTTACTAAAGAAGAAATAAGAAAGATTTCTCAGGCAATAGGGTTTTTTTTAGATGCACCTGCAACTATTAAAGAAGTTATTCAGGAATTAAAGGAAATTTTTAAAGATGAGCCTGTTGTGGAAGAACTTATAAAGTTTTTAGAGAATCCCTCTCGTCAGGGAATTATGAGAAGAAAACCATTTGAAGGGGAAGAGGCTTTTTAATTCCATGGATTATCCTACCATAGGACTTATTGCAGGAGAGGGAGACTTTCCACTTATTTTAGCTCGTGCTTTAAAAGGTAAGAATTATCGCGTAGTTGCTATCTGTTTTTCTAAGGAACAAGAGCAAGCTTTAAAACTCTTAACAGACAAAGTATTTAAAATTTCTATTGGACAATTTGGTAAGCTTATAAAAATTTTCAAAAAAGAAGGTGCAAAAGAACTGGTATTTCTGGGAAAAATAGATAAGAGCAAAGCTTTAAAGTCGGGGATACCTGATTTAAAAGCCTTATTTTTGTGGAACAAGCTGAAAAATAGAGAGGATAACACTATTTTAAAAGCGGTAGCGGATGAGCTGGAAAAAGAAGGTTTTGTAGTAAGAGGACCAACTGAATTTTTAAAAGATTTTTTAACACCAGAAGGAATACTTAGTAAAAGAAAACCATCTCCTGAGGAATGGGAGGATATAAAATATGGATTTAAAATAGCTAAGAAGATAGGAGAACTTGATATAGGGCAGTGTGTAGTAGTTAAAAACAAGATGACAGTAGCTGTGGAGGCTATGGAAGGCACAGATGCCACTATCTTAAGAGCAGGAAAATTGCGAAAAGGAACCGTAGTAATTAAAGTAGCTAAACCTATACAGGATCTTCGTTTAGATATACCTGTAGTTGGACTTCAGACCATGGAAAACTTAATTAAAGCAGAGGCAAAAGTGCTGGCTTTAGAAGCAGGAAAGACTTTTTTGTTACAAAAGGAAGAAGTGCTGAAGCTGGCTGATAAACATAAAATAGCTGTAGTGGGGTATAAAGCAGAAAATGGCTAAACTAAAGATTGCAGTTATAGGGCTTGGACATCTTGGTAAATTTCATGCTGAAAAACTTGCTCAGATTCCTGAAGCAGAGCTTGTTGCCTTGGTAGATATAAATTCTCAACAGTTAAAAGAAGTTGCTCAAAAAATTAATCAAAAGTTTAAGATATTTCCTCACCTTACCACGGATTATAAAGAAATTCTCAATGAAGTTGATGCAGTTAGCATAGTTACACCAACAGTTACTCACTATGAAATTGCAAAAACCTTTCTTGAGGCTGGAAAGGCTGTTTTTCTGGAAAAACCTTTAACCCATGAATTAAGGCTTGCAGAGGAAATTGTAGAGCTTTCTTTAAAAAAAGGAGTGCCTCTTCAAACAGGATATATAGAACGATTTCAACCAGCTGTAAAAGAGCTTTTAAAAAATGTAAAAAATCCTCTTTTTATAGAGGCTCATCGTCTTTCCTGCTTTGCTGAAAGAAATCTGGATATAGATGTAACCCTGGATTTAATGATACACGATCTGGATTTGGCTTTGCTTTTAAAAGCTGGTAAAGAAATAGAGATGATCCACGCTGTAGGAGCTCCACTTTTTACAGATCTTCCTGATATTGTAAATGCCAGAATAGTTTTTAAAGATGGAACCACCTGCAATTTTACAGCAAGCCGTGTTTCACTTAATAGACAGCGTAGATTTAGAGTTTTTGAGAAAGGAGCCTATTATGTAGTGGATACTTTAGAAAAAAGCTATTTTGAGGTAAAGGTTAATATACCCAAGAAAGAATACAAACAGAATAAAAAGGTTTATTCTGAAAGTGATCCTTTAAAAGAAGAGCTGGAATCTTTTGTAAAAAATGTTCTTGCAGGAAAGAAAGTTGAAGTAAGTGGAGAAGATGGGCTCAGGTCTTTAAGAATAGCTTTTAAAATAAAAAAGCAGGTAGAAGAAAATTTAAGAAGATTTCTATGAAGTCAGATCTTTCTTACAGGGTTCTTATTATAACTGGAGAGATCTCAGGAGACCTTTATGGATACTTACTCATTAAAACTATTAAAGAGCTGAATTCATCTTTTCAGTTTGTTGGAATTGGTGGTCCTAAGATGAGAAGTCTTGGAATAGAGATACTTTTCTCTGCAGAACCTTTAGCTTTAGTGGGGTTACCAAGTTTTTCAGAGTTAAAAAGATATTTATTTGTGTATAGAAAAATAGAAGAGCTTTTGAAAAAAAGGAAAGTGGATGCGGTTATTTTGGTTGATTTTCCTGGTTTTAATTTAAAAATAGCAAAGCTTGCAAAAAAGCTGGGCTATCCTGTAATATACTTTATTGCTCCTCAGGTCTGGGCTTGGAATAGAAGAAGAATAAAAGTATTAAAAAAATATGTGGATAGGCTATATGTAGTTCTTCCTTTTGAAAAGGAATTTTTTTCTTCTTATGAGATTAATACTGTTTATTTAGGACATCCTCTTCTTGATGTAATAAAACCTGTGCTTTCTAAGGAGATGCTTTATGAGGTTTATGGTTTTGATAAAAACAGACCTATAATAAGTTTTTTTCCAGGAAGCAGAGAAAAGGAAGTGCACAGACATATTCCTTTATTTTTAAAGGTATTTGAAATCCTAAAAAAAATGGAGCCGGGGATTCAAGGGGTAATGGTAAAAGCTTCTGGTCTTCAGGATTCATTTCTTTGGGAAAGAGCAAAAAACTTTTTAAAGGTGATAGAAAATACCCAGTATGAAATTTTAAGATGTTCCACAGCAGCTGTATTGGCTTCAGGCACTATTACTCTTGAAGCTGCTATTATAGGGACACCAGCAGTGGTAACATATTCTCTTCCTTCTTGGATGTTTTTTTTAGCAAGGCATCTGGTAAAAGTGCCTTATATAAGTCTTGCTAATTTAATTTCAGGAAAAGAAGTTTATCCAGAGGTTGTAAAAGAAAAGGGAAAAGAGCAAATTATAGCTTCTAAGTTAATTGAACTTATAAGAAGTGAGGAGAAAAGGAGGAAGATAAAAAGGGAACTTAAAAAAATTAGAGATCTTTTAGGAACTCCTGGTGCAAGTTGGAGAATAGCAGAAGATATGATAAAGTATTTATTGTTTTTAAAAAAGAAAAACTCTTGACAAGAAGGAAGTTTTTACATATAAGAGTAAATTAAAATTTCTCAGCAAGGAGGGGGTTATGGCAGAAGATTTGAAAAAGATGTATAGAACCATTGTAGGGGATCATTTTCCCTCTGAGATTAGGATAACCTTTGGGGATCAGACTTTAATATACAAAAAAAGAACCTGGGAAGTAGAGGTTGAGCCAGGAGTATATGAAAAAAGAGGGTTAAGATATGGAGAAAATCCAGATCAGGAGGCAGCTCTTTATGAGCTTGTAGCTGGGAATTTGATTCTGGGAGAGTGTGAGTTTATTTCCCCTGGGCTTGGTTTGGTTTCAAATCTAAAAGAAAATGATTTTATCCAGTTTGGAAAACATCCAAGTAAAATAAATTTAACAGATATAGATAGTGCTTTAAACATTTTAAGATATTTAACAGAAAAACCAGCTTGTGTAATTGTAAAGCACAATAACCCTTGTGGAGTGGCTTATGGAACTACTATAGAAGAGGCTTTTATAAAAGCTTTCAGAGCAGATAGAATAGCAGCTTTTGGAGGAGCTATAGCCCTGAATCGTCCAGTGGATAAATCATGTGCCGAGGCTATAGCTTCTCAATACTTTGAGGTTCTTGTTGCTCCTGAGTATGAAGAAGGGGCTGTAGAAATCCTGAAAAAGAAGAAAAATCTGAGGATTATAAGAATTAAAAAACTGGACAGGTTACAGGAGTATCAAAATTATAGGGTGGTGGAGTTTAAAAGCCTTATAGATGGAGGCTTGATTGTTCAAGTTTCCCAGTTAAACAAGATTAGAAGAAAAGAAGACTTAAAGCCTGCTGTAGCAGTAAAGGATGGAGTAGAGTATAAGTGTGTTAGAGAACCTGATGAAAGAGAAATAAGGGATATGATATTCGGATGGGCTGTAGAGCTGGGAGTAACCTCAAATTCCGTTTTATTTGTAAAGGATGAATGCACTGTAAGTATAGGAACAGGAGAACAGGATAGGGTGGGATGCACAGAAATAGCAATTTTTAAGGCTTATACCAAATATGCAGATCTTCTTTGCTATGATAAATATGGTATTCCTTATAAACAGCTTGAGTTGGAGATTCAGAAAGGGCAGAGACCTTCTTCTCAAAAAGAAGAAATTGATCAAGCTACAGCAGAAGCTAAAGGAGGTCTTAAAGGTGCTGTAATGGTTTCAGATGGATTTTTGCCTTTCAGGGATTCTGTGGATGTAGTTGCTAAGCATGGTGTTACAGCTATTTTACAGCCAGGAGGTTCTGTAAGAGACTGGGAAGTTATTCAAGCATGTAATGAATATGATCCTCCTATAGCCATGAAATTTACAGGACAGAGGGCATTTAAGCACTAAATACAATTAAAAGGGGTTTTTTATTATGACAAAGATACCTTTTACTCCTGAAGGACTGGAAAAGATAAAAAAGGAACTTGAGCATCTTATTAAGGTGGAAAGAAGAAATGTAATAAAAGCTATAGAAGAGGCACGGGCTCATGGAGATCTTTCTGAAAATGCAGAGTATGAGGCAGCAAAGGAAAAGCAGGCACATATAGAAGGTCGTATTCAGGAATTATCTGCAGTTTTAGCCAATGCTGAAGTTATTCCACCACTTACCAAAGTTCCAGAAAAGGTTCAATTTGGAGTAAAGGTGAGGCTCTTAAACCTGGAAACCGATGAAGAAGTAGTTTATAGAATTGTAGGACCCTATGAAGCAGATCCTTCTAATGGAAGTATTTCTGTAAATTCTCCCATAGCCAGGGCTTTAATAGGAAAAGAAGTAGGGGACGAAGTAAGAGTTAAAACTCCTTCAGGAATTAAGGTTTTTGAAATTTTGGACATAGAAATTTAATAGAAGTAAAAAGGAGGCTAATTATGGAGTTTTTATCTAAAAAATATCTTTTTACTCCTGGTCCTGTTCCTGTAGCACCGAAAGTGCTTTTAACCATGGCTCAACCTATAACTCATCATAGATTACCTGAATTTTCCCAGGTGCTAAAAGAGATCAGAGAAGATCTGAAGTATCTTTTTCAGACCAAAAAAGAGGTTTACTTTTTTGCTTCATCAGGAACAGGTGCTATGGAAGCTGCTATTGTTAATCTTTTCTCTCCTATGGATAAGGTAATTGTGGTAGTAGGAGGTAAATTTGGAAAAAGATGGCTTGAGCTTTCTCAAACTTTTGGATTAAATCCTGTGGCTATTGAAGTCACTTGGGGAAAAGCTGTAAGACCTGAAGAAATAGAAAAGGCTTTAAAAGAGCATCCAGATGCTAAGGGAGTTCTTTTACAGGCTTGTGAAACCTCAACAGGAGTAAAGCATCCTGTTAAAGAAATTGCAGAACTTACTAAGGAAAGAGAAACAGTTTTGGTAGTAGATGCCATAACAGCTCTGGGGGTATATGATCTTCCCATGGATGAATGGGGACTTGATGTAGTAATTACAGGTTCTCAAAAAGCTTTAAGTCTTCCTCCTGGACTTTCTTTTATAGCTTTTTCTGATAAAGCTCTTGCTATGGCAGAAAATTCAAAACTTCCTAAGTATTACTTCAATCTTAAAAAGGAAAAAAAAGCTTATGAAAAAGATACTACTGCTTTTACTCCAGCTGTAAGTCTTCTTTTAGGTTTGAGAGAGATGCTCAGAAGAATAAGAGAAATAGGGCTGGAAAATCTGTTTAAACATTATGCAGTGGTTTCTAAAGCTTGTAGAGAGGCTATTAAAGCACTTGGGCTTGAAATATTTTCTGAAGTGCCTGCAGAGTCTCTTACAGTGATAAAAGCCCCAGAAGGCTTAAAAACAGGAGAGCTTTTAAATTTTCTTAAAAATAAGCTGGGAATAATATTTGCTGGAGGACAGGAGCATCTAAAAGGTAAAATAATAAGAATTACTCATATGGGAGATCAATCTCCATTTGATCTTTTAATTGCTATTTCAGCACTTGAAATGGGTTTAAATCTTTTTGGGTATAAAGTGGATCTTGGAAAAGGTGTAAAGGTGGCAGAAGAAATATTACATGATTATATAAAGGAGAATTATTTATAGAAAATAAAAGGAGGAGGCAGAAAATGAAAGTTTTGATCTCAGATTCTCTTTCTGAAGAAGGAATTCAGATTTTAGAAGACGCAGGTCTTGAAGTGGTATATAAACCAGGAGTTCCTTATGAGGAGCTTCTGGAAATTATTCCAGAATTTGATGGTCTTATTATAAGAAGTGGCACTAAAGTTACCAGAGAGGTAATAGAAAAAGCAAAAAATTTAAAAGTTATAGGTAGGGCAGGAACAGGCCTTGACAATGTGGATCTCCAGGCAGCCAATGAAAAGGGTATAGTGGTAATGAATGTGCCAGGAGGAAATACTTTATCTGCTGCAGAGCATACCATTGGGTTGCTTTTTGCTCTTGCCAGGAAAATTCCTCAGGCTGTGGCGTCTTTAAAGTCAGGAAAATGGGAAAAAAAGAAATTTATGGGAGTGGAATTGAATAATAAAACCCTTGGAATAATTGGACTTGGAAGAATTGGAAGTATTGTAGCAGATAGAGCCCTTGGCTTTAAAATGAGGGTTATTGCCTACGATCCTTTTGTAACTCCAGAAGCTGCTGAGAAAAAGGGAATAGAGTTGGTAAGTTTGGAAGAATTGTATAAAAGATCTGATTTTATAACTATCCACACTCCTTTAACCAAAGATACCTATCATCTTATAGATGAAAAAGCTTTTTCCATGATGAAGGATGGAGTTTACATTATAAATTGTGCCAGAGGCGGAATTATAGATGAAGAAGCACTTTATAAAGCTCTTACTTCTGGAAAGGTAGCAGGTGCAGCTCTTGATGTTTTTGAAAAGGAGCCTGTAGATCCAGAGCATCCTTTGTTATCCTTGGATAATTTTATAGGGACGCCTCATCTTGGAGCTTCTACTGTAGAAGCTCAAAAAACTGTAGCAGTAGAGATTGCCAAACAGGTAGTAGACTATTTAATTAAAGGGGTAATAAGAAATGCTGTAAATGTGCCCTCTTTGAGTCCAGAGGCTTTAAAGATAATAGGACCTATTTTAGGATTAGCAGAAAAAATGGGGCTCCTTGCTGCTCAACTTTCAGAAGGTGCTATTCAGGAGGTTGAAATTAGCTACAAAGGAGAAATATCTCAACTTGATGTAAAACCATTAACCTTAGCTTTTGTGAGAGGCTTGCTCTTCCCTTATTTAAAAGAAGATGTTAACTATGTTAATGCCCTTATTAGAGCTAAAGAGAGGGATATAAAAGTAGTAGAGTCAAAAGTGGAGATGGCAGAAGACTTTACTTCTTTAATAAGTGCTAAGGTAAGGCATACAAAAGGAGAGACTATAGTTGAAGGAACCCTTTTTGGTAAAAAGGAATCCCGTATTGTTAGGATTAATGGTTTTCGTTTAGATGCCTTACCAGAAGGTCACATGCTTTACATATTTAACGAAGACAAACCTGGTGTTATAGGAGAAATAGGAACTATTCTGGGTAAACACGCTTTAAATATTGCAAGAATGTATGTTGGTCAAGATCCTATGAAAAAAACCAATGTAATTTTATTAAGCCTTGATCAGCCCCCCACACCAGAAGCCTTAAAAGAACTGGATGAGCTTTCCACAGTTTATTTAGTAAAACCTTTGGAATTGTAAAAAATGAGCAAACTTAATTTAAGAAATTGCACCTTGGAGGAAATACAGGTTCTGGTAAAAGAACTGGAAGAGCCTTCCTACAGGGCAGAGCAAATTTTTCACTGGATCACCTGTAGGGAGGCTCTAAGTTTTGAAGAAATGACTAATCTACCCAAGGTTTTAAGGGCAAAGCTTTCAGAGAAATTCTCTCTTAAACTTCCAGAGGTAATAGAAATAAAGAAAGATCTTGATGAAACCACCAAATTTGTTTTAAAACTGGAAGACGAAGAGATTATAGAAACAGTTATCATTCCAGAAAGGGATCATTATACTCTTTGTGTTTCCACGCAGGTGGGTTGTCCTATAGGATGTAAGTTCTGTCTTACAGGAACGATGGGTTTTAGAAGAAATTTGGAGTGCCATGAAATTATTTCTCAAGTGGTTTTAGCCAGAAGATATTTGAAAGAAAAGGGTGCAGAACTACCTTTGAGAAATATAGTTTTTATGGGAATGGGAGAGCCTTTATTAAATTTGAAAAATCTTATCAAAGCTTTAAAAATTTTAGCTCACCCTAAGGGATTTAATTATTCCAAAAAGCGGCTAACAGTTTCTACAGTAGGATTGATAAAAGAGATGGATATTTTAGCAAAGGAATTTCCCACAGCTCTTGCTTTATCTCTTCATGCTCCTACTGATGAGATCCGTCAGAAATTAATTCCAATAGCTAAAAAGTATCCAATTAAAGACCTAATAGAAGCCTGTAAACGATTTCCCAGAATAAAAAACAGCAGAATTACCATAGAATATGTTCTTATAAAAAACATAAATGCTGATTTAAAAAGTGCTTCAAAATTAGCAGATCTTTTAAAGGGTTATCCTTTTAAGGTGAATTTAATTCCCTTTAATCCTCATCCAGATCTTCCTTTTGAAAGACCCTCTCAAGAAGAAGTGGAGGCGTTCCAGAAAAAGCTCCTTTCCAGAGGAATTTTAACCACAGTTAGAAAGAGTAAGGGACTTGGAATTCAGGCAGCCTGTGGTCAGCTAAGAGCCAAGCATATAAAAAGTTTAACTCCAAACTCCGTGGATTTTAAAACCACACTTAGGACATGTGAAATCCTCACTTAAATCCACTTTTAGAATTCTAAAACCATATCTTTCTATGATTATGTGATTACACTGTGGACAATAAGTGTGCTCATATTGATTTCCTGGAACATTTCCAATGTAAATATAATATAAACCTGCCTCCTTTCCTATATAATAAGCTTTTAAAAGAATTTCCTCAGGAGTAGGGGACTTGTTAAGCATTTTAAATTGAGGATAAAAACGGGAGATATGCCAGGGGGTTTCAGGTCCCAGCTCATTTTTTATGAAACTGGCAATGTCTCTTAACTCCTCTGGATCATCATTTTCTCCAGGAATAATCAGAGTGGTTACCTCCACCCAGATGCCTTTTTCTTTTAAATACTTTAAGTTATCCAGAACTGGTTGCAACCTTGCTTTGCATAAATTTCTGTAAAAACTGTCTTTAAAGGATTTAAGATCCACATTTATCCCATGAAGATAAGGAGCTATATAATCTATAGCTTCTTTGCTCATATACCCATTTGAGACAAAAACATTTTTGAGTCCATACTTTACAGCCAATTCAGCACAATCGTAGGCATATTCAAAATATATAGTGGGTTCGGTATAAGTATAGGAAATACTTTTAGCTCCATCTCTTACAGCCTCTTCAACCACAAGTTTAGGACTTACAGGTTTTCCTACAATATTTCCATACAGATGAGGATACTGTGAAATTTCATAGTTTTGGCAGAAGCCACAACGGAAATTACATCCCACTGTAGCAATAGAATAACTCCAGGAACCAGGTAAAAAATGGTATAAAGGCTTTTTTTCTATAGGGTCTAAATTTTGGGCTATTATTTTTCCATACACTAAGGAATAAAGAACTCCCCCTTCATTTTTTCTTACTCCACAGATTCCTGTGGAATTAGGAGGAATAATACAGTTATGATTACAGAGCTTGCAACGGACTTTTTTATCTTCTAAAGTTTCATAAAAAAGAGCAACTTTCATAAGCTTTTTATCCTTTTAGAAGTTTTATTAAAATAAAATAAGAACTCAACCGGGATTTTTCAATACAAACCCTTTAGCATTTTTTCCACTTCTTCGGTATAAGGTCCTTTTTTGTGCTGGTAAATATAAAGAGGGGGAAGAATTCTTATCTCTTCTCCGGCATTTTTTGTAGCTGAGATAAGAGCCAGCTTTGCCTCAGCTCCAGGATAGGAAAAGACCAGCCTCAACTTCTTTGGCTCAAGTTTGTAAGTTTTTAAAAGGTATAAAAGCTCAGCAAGCCTTAAAGCAGTAAAAATCATATAAAATTTCCCACCATTTTTCAAAAGAGCCGCAACTTTTTGTAAAAAAATCTCTAAATTAAAATTTATTTCTCTTCTTGCTATATTTTCCAGCTCATAAGGACTTTTCCTACCAGCTCCAGATTTAAAGTAGGGGGGATTAGTAAAAATTACATCCCAAAAACCCGCTTTAAAAGGAGGACTCATAATATCTCCTTTGATTACAGATAACCTGTTCTGAAAGTGGTTAGCTTCTATACTTTTTTGCAAACACTTTATAAAAATTTCTTCACGCTCAAGAGCAAAAATCTTAACCTTAGAAAAGCGATTTAATGCCAGAAAAGAAATAACACCTGAACCTGTTCCTACCTCTAAAATTTTTGCAGAGGGCTTTAACTCCAGAAAATAACTCAGCAACACTGCATCTATACTAAAACGATAGCCCTCTTCAGGCTGATAAATAGTTAAAGCTCCATTTAAAAAAGGAGTAGGAGCTATTTTCATAAGAGATTCTCCCATAAAAATAATACTATCTGATTGTGAAGAAGCTTGCCTTTAAAAGTTAAAAAAAGCCTCTGGTTTTCAATTTTTATAAGATTTTCAGCTTCAAGCCGAGTTAAAATAGGGAGCTTAATCTCCACTCCATATTTTTCTTTTAGTATTTTTAAATTTATTCCTTCTTTTAATCTAAGTCCCATAAAAATGTATTCTTTTGCAAAGCCTAATTTATCAAGAATTTCTACTATTTGCAAGAGTAAACGGTTTTTATGGAAAATAGAATGATAATAGAGATTTATATTGCAGGGATTTTCCCATCTAAGGTTAGATATTCTTGAAACAGCAGAAGGACCCAGCCCAAGATAGGGCTTTACTTTCCAGTAAAGGAGGTTGTGTTTACATTCAAAACCAGGAAGTGCATAATTTGAGATTTCATACCTTTCGTATCCCCATTCACCAAGAGTTTCTTCTATAATTTTATATAGCTTTTCCAGCTTTTTTTCTGAAATCCAGGATTTGTGGCGATACAAAAAATAGAAAGGGGTATTTTTTTCTATGGTAAGTTCATAAAAAGAAAAATGGGATGGATGAAACCTTAGAGCTTTTAAAATTTCTTTTTTTAAGGTTTTTTCTCCTTGTCCCTTCCATCCAAATATAAAATCCAGAGAAAGATTTGAGAAACCAGCTTTAAGAGCCTGATTTATAGTCTTGGCAATTTGCTTAGGAGTGTGAATTCTTCCCAAAAAATTTAGTCCTTTCTGAAAAAAACTCTGAACTCCCAGACTTAGCCTATTAAAACCAGCCTGATAAAAACCTTTTAATTTCTCAAGTGATAAGGTTTCTGGATTAGCTTCTAAAGTAAGTTCTTTGGGAGAAAAATTAAATTCCTTTGCAAGGAAATTGAAAAGAGATTCGTAAAATTCAGGAGATAAAAGGGAAGGAGTGCCTCCTCCAGCATAAAAGGTAATGAAGTTGATATTATTTATTCTGGTTATTGAAGGTAAAAATTTTTTTAAAAGTTTTAGTTCTTTTTTAATAGCTTTAAGATAAGTATTTTCTAAATCCTTTGAATAACTTACAGGAATAGAGAAAAAATCACAGTAAGGACATTTTTTTGTGCAGAAAGGAACATGTAAATATAAACCTGCTTCCAATTTTTCCATAAAAAGCCCTTTTAAATTTGATGAAAAGGCTATAAAATTATAGCGATGAAAACTTTTTTAAAGTATCAACTTAGAGAATATTTTTTTTATAGTTCTTCTTTTTTTATAATTTTCAATTCAATTATAACTCTAATTGTCGGAATTTTAAATTTGCAAAAGTTTATAGAGCTAAATCCTTCTTTATACCACATTTTTTGTAATTTCGGTTTACTCTTTGTTGAGCTGACCACTTTTACCTTACCCTTATCAACCTTTATGGGTGTTCTTTTTGCATTGCATCGGTTTAAAGATGAAAAAGAGCTTCTGGCTTTTTATTCCTTAGGTTTTTCTTCTAAGGAACTTTTAAAACCTCTTTATCTTTTTATCTTTTTTAGTTTTGTTATTACCTTTGTTTCTCATTTCTATTTTTTGCCCAGAGCAAAAAAGAAACAGAAAATAATAAAAATAGAGCTTATAAAAAAGCAACTTACCCATCCTTTCCCAGTAAAAAAACCCATACCCCTTGGTAAAAATTATATTCTTTATGTAAGTTCTTCTAAAAAGAAAAAAGAGGTGCATAGATTTAAAAAGGTGTTTTTTTTAGAAAAAGGAAAGGAAAAGAGTTATGTTTTTATTACAAAAGAAGGAAAGTTTTTACCAAAGGAAAAAATTTTTGAGCTTGTTGAAGGATGGGGATTTTCCCTTGATAAGAAGAAAAATATAGAAGTATTAAAATTTAAAAATTACAAGTTTATAGTAAACCTAAAAAATCTCACTGAAACACCCAGTTTTTCAAGAGAAGAACATACCTTTTTAGAACTTAAATCTGCTCTTAATCGTATAAAAAAAGGCACAACAAAATATTATAAATACTTAACTGAATATTATGGAAGAATATTTTATCCCTTTTCCATATTTTTCTTACTTCTTCAGGCATTTTTACTGGGGCTCTGGATAAAAACTTCTCATAAATTTTTTCTGTTTTTTGCAGGGGTTTTTGTCTATCTTCTTTTCTATGTGTGCTACGATTTTTGGGTTTCCTTAGGAGAAAATGGAAGGATTTATCCCCTTTATAGCTTTTTCCTATTTTATTTTTTAATAAGTATAATTTTACTGCTTGAGTTTTTGATTTTTAAAAAACAAAAAGGAGTGCTATATCTGTGAGATTTAGAACCTATCAAAAATATCTTTTACAGGATTTATTTAAAATAAACTTGCTTTTGCTTTTTATTTTTATAGTTGTTTGTATATTGATAGACATTTTTGAGAGACTTGGAAGTTTTTTAAAATTTAAGAAACCTTTTTATTTATTTTTAACCTATATTTTTTGGAAGATTGGAGTTCATATTTATGAAATATTTCCTTTTGTATCAGGTCTTGCAGGAATTTTGGTTCTTTTATGGTTAAGTCGTAATAATGAGCTTGTGGCATTTTTATCTTTGGGTTTTTCAAAAAAGGAGTTATTAAAAGAACTGGGTAAGGGTATTTTACTTATCTCCTTTTTAGCTGGAGTGGTCTTAAATATAATTTTTCCAAAAGCCGCTTATTTTACTCTTTATACCTGGGATTATAAAATAAAAGAGACTAAAAAACAGTATTTAATTTTTAATACACAAATATTTTTTGCTGGAGCAAATTATTATTTAGTGGCGCAGCCTTTGGAACCAAAGGGAGAATATTTAAAGGATATTTTAATAGTTTTTTTAAAAAAAGACGAACCAGAAAAGGTTATATGGGCTGAAGAAGCTTATTACATAAATAAAAAATGGGATTTAAAAGATGTTGTAATTCAAAAAAAAGAAAATAACTTTGCTCCTGAAATTTTTGAAGATTTGAGAATTAAGCTGCCTTTTAAGCCTAATACCTTAGTAATTGTAGAAAAGCCTATAAAGTTCCTTTCTTTTCCTGAGCTAATAGAACGATTTAAATTTTTAAAAAGAGTAGGAAGACCTTATAATGAAGTTCTTGCAGAAATTTTTTTAAAAATAATTTATCTCTTTTTACCTTTTATTTTAAGTTTTTTCCCTATGTGGATTTATTTAGAAAATTATGCCCCGAGAAAAACAATGAATCCCTTTATAAAAGGCATAGTTTTGTTTTTTATCTTTTTATTGTGTTTTCTTTTATTACAGACCCTTTTAAGAAAAGGAATTTTGGTTGCAGGATTTATTTTAGTAATTTGGATTGTGGGATTTTTGTGTTTTTATGTTTATTTTTCCTTTTTAAGGAAAAAATAAAGGAAACTCTCTTGTTTTTTTAAAAAAATCTGGTAAAAGTAAAGAAAATTTTAAGAATGAGGAGGGGAGTATGTCTATAGAAGAAAAGGTAATTGATATTATTGCTGAAAAGTTAAATCTTTCTAAAGATCAGATTAAACCAGAGGCTTCATTTGTAGAGGATTTAGGAGCAGACTCTCTTGACCTTGTTGAACTGGTTATGGCAATGGAAGAGGCTTTTGGAATGGAAGTTTCTGATGAGGATGCTGAAAAATTGAGAACAGTAAAAGATGTTATAGAATATGTTAAATCCAAAGTAGGAGAACAATAAAAATAAAAGGGGTTGTTTCCTGTGAGAAAAAGGGTAGTAGTTACAGGACTGGGAACAGTTAATCCTGTTGGAATAGGTATAGAAGAGACCTGGAAGAATATTAAAGCTGGTAAATCAGGTATAGGTAAAATTACTAAATTTGATGCTTCACAGCTTCCAAGTCAAATCGCAGGTGAAGTTAAAGGGTTTAAACCTGAGGAATTTATGCCTGCTAAACTTGTTTCCAGGGTAGATACTTTTATTCAGTATGCTATAGCTTCTACAAGAATGGCTTTAGAGGATGCAGGTTTACCCCTAAATGACTTAGGGGATGAGGTAGGAGTTATTATTGGAGTTGGAATGGGTGGAGTAGGGCAAATTGAGCATTATACCCGTATTTTAGATGAAAGAGGTTATAGAAGAGTAACTCCCTTTTTTATACCTATGATTATTCCTAATATGGCAGCTGGTCAGGTGGCTATCCTTTTTGGAGCTAAGGGTCCAAATACTGCTGTATGCACAGCTTGTGCAGCAGGAAATCATGCTATAGGAGAGTCTTTCAGACTGATTAGAGAAGGACTGGCTAAGGTAATGATCTGTGGTGGAACCGAGAGTTTAATAACTCCTTTATGTGTAGCTGGATTTTCAGTAATGAAGGCTCTATCTACAAGAAATGATGAGCCTGAAAAAGCTTCTCGTCCTTTTGATGCTAAAAGAGACGGTTTTGTTATTGCAGAAGGATGCGGTATTCTTATTTTAGAAGAGCTGGAGCATGCTTTAAAAAGAGGAGCAAAGATCTATGCAGAGATAATAGGGTATGGATTAAATGCTGATGCTTATCACATGACTGCTCCTTGTCCTGATGGTGATGGTGCAGCCAGATGTATAGAAATGGCTTTAAAAGATGCTGGAATAAAACCCGAAGATGTGGATTATATAAATGCTCATGGCACAAGCACTCCTTTAAACGATGCAGCAGAGACTAAGGCAATAAAAAAGGTTTTTGGGGAACATGCTTATAAATTAATGGTATCCTCTACTAAATCAATGACAGGTCATCTGCTTGGTGGAGCAGGTGGTTTAGAAGGGGTGCTTACAGTTCTTTCTTTATATGAAGGAGTAATTCCTCCTACTATTAATTTAGAAGAGCCTGATCCTGAATGTGATCTGGATTATGTTCCTAATCAAGCCCGTAAAGCAGATATTAAGATAGCTCTTTCAAATGCCTTTGGTTTTGGAGGGACTAATGCTTGTGTGATATTCAAAAAATGGGAAGGGGCATAGGATGAAAATAGTTATAGGTTCAGATCATGCAGGTTATTTTTTAAAAGAAAAAATAAAGGATTTTCTGGAGAAAGAAAATTACGAGGTTATAGATGTAGGATGCTTTTCCCATGTTTCAGTAGATTATCCAGAATATGGTGCCAAAGCTGTTAAAAAAGTTTTGGATAAGGAAGCAGACTATGGAATTCTTATCTGCGGTACCGGGATTGGAATGAGTATTGTAGCTAATAGATTCCCTGGAATAAGGGCGGCTCTCTGTCATGAACCTTTTTCAGCTAAGATGGCAAGACTTCACAATAATGCCAATGTGCTGGTTCTTGGAGGAAGAATAATCGGAGATGGTATGGCTATAGAAATTGTTAAAACCTTTCTTACTACTTCTTTTGAAGGCGGAAGACATGAGCGCAGAATTAATTTAATAGAAGAACTTTCTAAATGCACATAATAGGAATAGGGGTTGACTTAGTTTACATTCCAAGAATTCAAAGCCTTTTTCAAAAATACGGTGATCGTTTTCTTAATAAACTTTTTACAAAAGAAGAAATTACTTATGCACTTCAACGAAAAAACACAGCTTTTCACTTAGCATCAGCTTTTGCCTCAAAAGAGGCATTTTTTAAAGCTCTTGGAGGATACGCTCCTTTTTCATTTAAAGAAATAGGATTAAAAAGGGATCCTCTTACAGGTGCTCCATTTTTAGAGCTTACTGGAAAGGCAAGAGAAATTTTTTATCAAAGAGGAGGGGAAAAAGTTTTTCTTGCTTTATCGCATGAAAAAGATTATACTATTAGCATGATAGTAATCACAGGCAGGTGATGTGAGATGGGCAAGGTAGTTACTGGCTTTGAAATGCAGGAGCTTGATAGATTTGTTATTCAAGAGATAGGAATTCCCGCAGAAGTTTTAATGGAAAGAGCAGGTCTGGGAGTGGCAGAAAATATTTGTAAGTATTATCCTTTGCAAAACTTTAAAAAAGTCTTAATTATCTGTGGTCCTGGAAATAACGGTGGAGATGGAATGGTTTGTGCTCGTTATTTATGGGACAGAGGCTATGAAGTAAGAGTAATTCTTCTTTCAGAAGAGAGCAAATACAGGGGAGAGGCTCAAAGGAATTTAAATATTTTAAAAAATTTAAAAATTGATCTGAAAAAAATTCAGAATATTTTTGATTTAAAAGAAGAGCTAAAGAGCTTTAGTCCATACCTTCTGGTGGATGCTATTTTTGGGACAGGGTTAAAAAGAGAGATTCAGGGCTTTTTTTATGAGGTAATTCAGGAATTAAACAGGTATAAAGAGGAAAATCAGGCAGTTACGGTGGCAGTGGATATAGCCTCTGGTGTTTCTTCTAATACTGGAGAGATTTTAGGTATAGCAGTAAAGGCAGATCTTACTGTTACCTTTGAGCTTCCTAAGATAGGTCATTTGTTTTACCCAGGGAAAGAATATACAGGAAGGCTTGAGGTTGTTCCAATTGGATTTCCAGTAAAAGTTATAGAAGAAAAAGGTCCTCAGAGAGAATACTTAGATTTTGATCTGGCAAGAAAGCTTTTCAAACCCAGAAGGGGATATACTCACAAAGGAACATTTGGTCATGTTTTAATTTTAGCTGGAAGCAGGGGGAAGAGTGGAGCAGGTCTTTTATGTGCCTTAGGAGCTTTAAAAAGTGGAGCAGGTTTGGTGACTCTTGCTTCTACAGAAAGCCTGCAGAAAATCTATTGCACTATGCTTCCTGAAATACTCACAGCAGGGCTAAAAGAAAACGAACATGGTGAAATCTCTTATGAAGAACTTCCAAAAATCTTAGAGCTTTCTCAAAAGAAAAGTGCATTAGTAATAGGTCCAGGGCTGGGATTGAGTGAAGAAATGAAGAAGCTTTTTTTTGACTTACTTTCAAAAATAGAATTACCTACGGTAATTGATGCAGATGGTTTAACTTTACTTGCAGAAAATCCAGAAGTGCTTAAAAATTATTCTGCCCCTAAGGTATTAACTCCTCATCCTGGAGAGGCTGTAAGGATTCTTAAAATCTCTAAGGAGGAGATCTTAAAAGATCGTTTAACTGCTGCTAAAAAACTCTCAGAGTTAACAGATTCCATAGTTGTATTAAAAGGACCTCATACAGTCATTTATGCTCCAGATGGAAGGTGTGTTATATCTTCCGTAGATGAGCCAGGGCTTTCTCAAGGTGGCACAGGTGATGTTCTGGCAGGAATTATAGGTTCTTTAATAGCTCAGAAATATGAGGCATTTGAAGCAGCCTGTTTAGGAGTATTTTTGCATGGACAGGCAGGAATATATTTATCTCACAATTTGGGACCTTTTGGCTACACTGCTACCCAGGTAGCAGAGACTATACCAGCAGTATTAAAAGAATTACAATCTTTATAAATGGAAATTATAATTTTTATTTTTGGACTTTGCTTAGGAAGTTTTTTTAATGTAGTAATTTACAGGTGGAGCAGAGGGCTTTCCATTAGGAAACCTATTTTTTCTTTTTGTCCATACTGTAAAAAAACCTTAAAATGGTATCACAATCTTCCTCTTATCTCTTATCTCTTTCTTAAAGGGAAATGTGCCTATTGCAAGGCTCCTATTTCCATTAGATATCCAATGATAGAATTACTTACAGCCTGTTTATTTCTTTGCACTTATTTATACTTTAAGCCTCTTTATGGCTGGATTACTTTTTTGGGTTTTGCTTTTTTTGTTTTAATCCTTATACCTGTTACTTTTATAGATCTGGAGGTAAAAGAAATTCCTGATAAATTAAGTTTAGGTCTTATTTTAGCAGGATGGCTTTTTGCTCTGTCTGGATATAATCCTCTAATAGATTTTAAAACAAGCCTTTTATCTGGGCTTTCAGGTATTGGACTTCTTTTTTTGATAAATGAGTTTTACTATCACTTAGCAGGAAGAGAAGGTATGGGAATGGGAGATTTTAAGCTGATGGGAGGCATAGGGGCATTTCTTGGATATCAGAGTTTTTACTCTGTTTTACTTATAGCTTCTTTAACAGGGGTTTTAGCCTATCTGGTAGTGTTTTTAATTCTTCGTTTTAAAGGTAAAGCTGAAAAAATAGATACCAAAACTCAAATTCCCTTTGGTCCTTTTCTTGCTTTAGGAAGCTTAATTTACCTTTTTTGGTTTAATTTAGCACTTTCGCAGAGTGCTTTAAAAACTTCCTGATTTACATCAACAACTATTCCAATAAACAAAACCTATCACCACTGGTGTCAAAGCTGTAAATATCCCCACTATCATCTTTTCTCACACCTTGCTAATGCTAAGCTTCTTTAAAAAATTTTAATAATTAACAAGGAAAAAGCAAGCGGCGAGGTTCACCCCTGCCCAAAAATAAAAACAAATGTAGCGGCGGGGTTCATCCCCGCTCAAAAATAAAAACAAATGTAGCGGCGGGGTTTACCCCCGCCAGAAAATTACAGGAGGGCATAAAGCCCTCCGCTACATTTATTTTTGCCATAAAATGGGACATTACTTTTCAAACAGCCTAAATAAAAAGTTGATATAGTAATTTTTATGGTATAATAGGTTAAAT
>CAZQIW010000004.1:20822-28610 GCA_964593845.1 uncultured Thermodesulfatator sp.
AAACAGCCTAAATAAAAAGTTGATATAGTAATTTTTATGGTATAATAGGTTAAATAGTCTAAAATTTATTATTTGTAGGAGGATAAAGTATGAGAAAAATAAAGAAAGTTCTGGTGGCTAACAGAGGAGTTCCTGCAGTTAGAATTATGAATACCTGTAGAGATAAAAGAATCAAAACTGTAGCTATTTATAGCACTCCTGACAGGCTGGCTTATCATGTATTTTTAGCAGATGAGGCTGTGCATATAGGAGAAGCACCTCCTCATGAATCTTATTTGAATATGGAAAAAATTATCAAAGTTGCATTAGAAAGAGAATGTGATGCTATTCATCCTGGTTGGGGTTTTTTAGCAGAAAATGCAGATTTTGCAGAGATGGTAGAAGAGGCAGGTCTTATCTGGGTAGGTCCTCCTCCAAGAGTAATTCGTTTAATGGGTGATAAAATTAGAGCTAAAAAAATTGCTCAAAGAGCTAATGTGCCTACCATACCAGGACTTTTTAATGTGCAGAGTGTAGAAGATATTCTAAATTGGATGAAAGAAGAAGAGGTAGAATTTCCTATTATGATTAAAGCAGCAGCAGGTGGTGGTGGTAAAGGAATGGTAAGGGTTGAAACTGAGGAAGAATTACCTGTAGCTCTGGAAAAAGCAAAATCAGAGGCTAAAAAAGCCTTTGGAGACGATACTTTACTTGTGGAAAAATATATAAGAAGGGGAAGGCATATAGAAGTGCAGATATGCGCTGATAAACATGGTCATATAGTTCATCTTTACGAAAGGGAGTGCACTATCCAAAGAAGAAATCAAAAAATTTTAGAGGAAGCTCCTGCTCCAAGTATAGATGAAAACTTAAGGCAGGAGATATGTTTTACAGCAGTAAGACTTATGAGAGAAATTGGGTATTATTCTTCTGGAACAGTGGAATTTTTGCTTGATCCTCAGACAAAAAAGTTTTATTTTCTGGAAGTAAATACAAGGCTTCAGGTGGAGCATGGAGTTACTGAGCTTATTACAGGTCTTGATATAGTAAGTCTTATGTTTGATATTGCTGAAGGTAAAGAGTTACCATTTATTCAGGATGACATTTATCCCAATAGACATGCTATAGAAGTTAGAATTAATGCTGAGGATCCCAAGACTTTTAATCCTTCTTTTGGAACTATTACCAGGCTTGAAATTCCGCAGGGTCCTGGAATAAGGGTATCTTCTGGAGTTTACGAAGGTGCAGATGTTCCTCCTTATTATGACTCTCTTCTTATGCTTGTTATGGCAGCAGGGGCTGATAGAAATGAGGCTATAAGAGTTATGGATAGGGCTTTAAGTCGTGGTTTAAGAGTGGAAGGTGTTAAAACCATTGCTCCATTGCTTTTAAGTATTATAAGACATCCTGAATTTATTGCAGGTAACTTTTCCACAAGATTTATAGAAGAACATTATGAAGAACTATTAGCAATGTTTAAAGAAAAAACAGCAGATGATGAAGTGTTAAAAATAGCACAATACATAGCAGAAATTTCGGCTTTAGGTCCTCAGAGCTGGATGTAAGAAAAAGATTAGGATTAGGAGGTTAGTATGGAATATGTATTTGTTAAACCAGGAATGAGTCCAAAGGAAATAGTAAAAAAGGTGAGAGAACTCCCTGGGGTTTGCTTTGTATCTGTAGGAATGAGAGATGCAGGTCAATCGGATTATAAAAATCGTTTGAGGATTTACGATCTTAAAACACTTGCTCCTTATTATAATGAGATGGGGCTTTTTGCTGCAGAGTGTCATGGAGGAGCAAGGTGGCATGTAGGAATTATGAATAGAAGAGAAAGCCCTTTTGAAGAGATTGCATTACTTAGAGAACTTATGCCCAATGTGCTTCTTCAAACACTTATTCGTGAAACCAATATGTGGGGTTATCGTCCTTATCCTAAAAATGTAATAGAGTATGTAGTAGAAAGAGTGGATATTGATGTCTGGAGATGTTTTTCTTTTCTTAACGATGTAAGAAATATGCGAACTGTTGCTGAAGTGGTAATGAAAAGAGGTAAACTTTTTGAACCAGCTATTTCTTATACTGTAGCTCCCTGGTTTGATACCAAATACTATTTAAAGGTAGTAGATGAGATAATAGATCTCTGTGGAGGAACAGATGAGATAATCCTTTGTATTAAGGATATGGCTGGAGTTGGCACTGTAACCTCTATTACTGAATTAATTGATGCTATAAAGCAGAAATATCCGGATTTGGTAATAAATTATCACAGGCATATTACGGATGGACTTGCTATGCCAGTATTGCTTGCTGCTGCTAAGGCAGGAGCTAAGATAATAGATGTGGAAGAGGATACTTTAGTGCGATTTTATGGACATTCTCCTATACTTGCAGTGGAAGCATTGTTTAGAGAGCATGGAATTCCTGTAAATTTGAATAGACAGGCTGCTGAAAAAGCTGTGGAGAAAGTAAGAGACTGGATAAGAGATTATGAATGGTCAGAGTCTCCTTTTAAAGGTTTTGATCATATGGTTACAAGGCACAAAATGCCAGGAGGAGCTTTTCCAAGTTCCTTTGAACAGGCAGAAAAAGGAGGATTTTTACACTTAATGCCTTACATTTTACAGGTTATGTCTCTTTATAATCAGATTGTAAAGTATTTTGATGTAACTCCTGGTTCTCAGATTACCTGGGTAACTTGTAGTGGTATAGTAAACAGGTATGCCAAAGAAAAAGGAGAAGAAGGCGTTAAGCATGTAATAAGGCTTTTAAGAAAGTTTGTAGAAGAAAAGAAACAGAATTTTAATGCTATGGAACCAGAGGAACAGGAAGAACTTTTGCAACTTTTTAAACATGCTCCAGGAGATTTTAAAAATCTTATTTTGGGACATTATGGCAGACTTCCTGTAGGATGGCCTGATGAATGGGTGTATAAGAGTGCTTTTGGAGAGGAGTGGCAGCAAAAAATAAAGGAAAGAAAGGAGACCTCTCCTTTAGAGGCTATACCAGATGAAGACCTGGATGCTTTAAGAAAACAGCTTGAAGAAGAGCTGGGAAGACCTGCTTCTGAAGAGGAGTTTATTCTTTATCTTATGCATCCAAAGGATGCTATAGATTTTATTAAATTTAGAGAAAAATATGGAGATGCACCTTTAGTATTACCTACAAAGGTATGGAGGGAAGGACTTAAGAAACCAGGAGATAAGGTAGAATTTGAATATGAAGGAAAGCCTTATTGTATAGAGCTTGTATCTATAGGAACAGAAACAGATGGAGTAATTCATGTTGTATTAAAAATAAACAATAAAACAAAGGTGTTTGAAGTGAAGACTCCCAGGGCTAAAAAAGAGGAGGTAAGAAAAGCAACTAAACCCAATGAAATAGGAGCACCTATTAGTGGAACTGTGTGGAGAATTGGTAATCCTAAGAGAGGTAGTTTAAAAGTAGGAGACATTGTGCACAAAGGAGAAGAAATAGCAAATTTAGAATCTATGAAAATGGAAAATCCTGTGCTTGCTCCTTTTGATGCTCAGATTGTGGAGATATGTGTAAAATTGAATCAGATGGTAGAGGAAGGGCAATTATTATTTGTATTGCAACCTTTAGAAAAAGCAGAAGTTAATACTACACCTGAAATAGAAAATTTACCACATTAAGTTTTTAAACGGCTGAGGCTGTTTGAAAAATGATTCACAAAAGTTTATATATGTAGCGGCATGGTTCATCCTTGCCCAAATATATCTAAATTTAAATGTAGCGGCGGGGTTTACCCCCGCCCGAATCAGAGGCGGGCATAAAGCCCGCCACTACAATTTTCCTCAATTTAAAAATATTTTTAAACACCCTCTTTAAACGGCTTGACAAATTTGAAAATTGTCATAAAGTTAAGGATGCTTTTTAGAAAATTTTTATGATGGAGGAGTGGAGAAATGTCTTCAATCTTTACAACACAAACTCCCTGGGTTAAGAAAGAAGAGGTTAAGCGCGAGTGGTATATTGTAGATGCAAAGGATAAAATACTTGGAAGGTTAGCTTCTAAACTTGCTTATATGTTACAGGGAAAACATCGTCCAGATTATACTCCCCATGTAGACCAAGCAGATTTTATAGTTATTATTAATGCTGATAAAATAAGATTAACAGGTAAGAAGTGGGATCAGAAGATTTACTGGCGTCATTCTGGTTATTTAGGAGGTTTAAAGTTACAGACCGCGAGGCAGCTTTTAGAAAAACATCCTGAAAGACTGATTTATTTAGCTGTTAAAAGGATGCTTCCAAGAAACAGGTTGAGAAAAAGATTACTAAAAAAACTTAAAATATATGCAGGACCAAATCATCCTCATTTAGCACAGAATCCTAAACCCTTGGAAATATAAGGAGGTAGATAAATATGGAAAGATTTTATGCTACTGGTAAGAGAAAAACTTCTGTAGCCAGGGTGTGGATTTATCCAGGAACTGGTCAGATAATAGTTAATGATAAACCATTTAAAGAATATTTTTATGATCATATAGTAGCTGAAGATGTAATTTTAGCTCCTTTTAAAATTACTAATTTATTAGGAAAATTTGATGTAAAATGCACTGTAGAAGGTGGAGGGAAATCTGCTCAGGCTGAAGCTATAAGACATGGAATTGCTAAGGCTTTACTTGCTTATTCTCCTGATTTAAAACCTATTCTTAAAAAAGCTGGTTTTATTACTCGTGATGCTCGTAAGAAAGAGAGAAAGAAATACGGACTCCACGGAGCAAGAAGAGGACAGCAATACTCCAAGCGTTAAACTTCTATTTTTACAAGTGCAAATTTGCCGGGTTCTCCCGGCTTTTCTTTTAATAAAATGATCAAAGCTGCAATTATAGGAGCAACTGGTTATACAGGTTTAGAGTTACTTAGACTTGCAGAAAATCATTCAGGTCTGGAAATTTCAGTTATCACTTCTCGTGCTCAGGCTGGGAAGTCCTTAAAAGAGCTTTATAACTGGAGTGGAAAATATAGTGAGCTTATTTTTGAAGAACCTATAGTAGAAAATATAGCAGAAAAGGTTGAAGTAGTATTTTTATGTGTTCCTGCAGGTAAAGCTCAGGAACTGGCTTATGCTTTTTTACAAAAAGGAATAAAAGTAATAGATTTTTCTGCTGACTTTAGATTTAAAGATGTAAAAACCTATGAGGAGACATATAAATTAAAGCACAATTATCCAGAGCTTTGTGAAAAAGCTGTTTATGGTTTACCTGAGATTTTTGAAGAGGAGATAAAAAAAGCTGAACTGATTGCCAATCCTGGATGTTATCCTACTTCAATACTTTTACCTTTAATTCCACTTCTTAAAGAAGGATTAATAGAAGAACCTATTATAGCTGATTCTAAAAGTGGAACTTCTGGAGCAGGAAGAAAATCAGATAATTATTATAGTTTTTGTGAAGTAAATGAGGATTTTAAAGCTTATAAAATAGCCTCTCATAGACACAATCCAGAAATAGAGGAAAAACTTAGCTTTTTTTCAAAAAAGAAAGTCACAACTATTTTTACTCCTCATCTTTTACCAATAAACCGGGGGATATTTTCCACTATTTATGTAAAGATGAAAGCAGAACTTACGGAGATACATAGTTATTTATCTGAATTTTATAAAAATCGTCCTTTTGTAGAAGTAGTTCCTTTAGGAAAAATTCCAACTCTTTCTGAAGTTAAAGGAACAAATTTATGCAAAATTGGAATTTTTGAAGATAAAAAAAGAGGATGGGGAATAATTACTTCAGTAATTGACAATTTGGTAAAAGGTGCCAGTGGTCAGGCTTTACAGAATTTTAATCTTATGTTTGGTCTTCCTGAAGATACAGGTCTTCCTAAATCTCCTTTGTTTGTGTAAAATAATTTTTATGAAACCAGCTGTAAGTTTAGGTTGTCAAACACAAAAGAAGGAAGAAAAAAATAAAATTTATTTTGAAGTTCCTGAAAAGGGAATTTTTATAATTAACGATGATTTTTTAACCACGAACTTGATTGAAGAAAACACAATTGATTTAATAGTAACTTCGCCTCCTTACAATGTAGATATTCATTACGGAAAATTTAAAGACGACATACCTTACGAGAAATATCTTGAGTTTACGGAAGCTTGGCTTAAAAAGGCTTATCTTTTAGCAAAAGAAGACGGGAGGCTTTGTTTAAATATTCCCTTAGACAAGAGCAAAGGTAGGAAGGAAGCAGGATTTCAGAGTGTATATGCTGATATAGTTAAGATTGCCAAAGAAGTAGGGTGGAAGTATTTTTCTACCATAGTATGGAATGAAGGAAATATTTCGCGAAGGACAGCTTGGGGGTCTTGGCTCAGTGCAAGGGCTCCTTATGTGATAGCTCCTGTGGAAGTTATTGTGATTTTTTATAAAAAGAGATGGCAAAAAGTTAAAAAAGGAAAATCAGATATTACGAGAGAGGAGTTTATGGAATGGACAAATGGACTTTGGACTTTTTCAGGAGAAAGTAAAAAAAGAATAGGGCATCCAGCCCCATTTCCTTTAGAACTACCTAAAAGGTGCATCAAACTTTTAAGTTTTGTAGGAGATACAGTTCTGGACCCATTTTTAGGAAGTGGAAGCACTTTAATTGCTTGTGCTTTGCTAAATAGAAAAGGAATAGGGGTTGAGATAGACGAAAAGTATTGCTCATTAGCAAAAGAGAGACTAATAAAAGAAACTCGAGGGATAGATCAGATTTTGAGAAGCTTATTAAAAAGGTGAAGTTTATTGACGAACTTGAAAAATTTTTAGTCAAAATTTTAAAGTTTAAGGTTTAAAAATAAGTATGTTAAAATGAAAGAAGTTTTTGAAAAAATTAAAAATTTTTTAGAAAAAGATCCTAATATTGTGTTTGCTTTAGCTTTTGGTTCTGCGGTTACTGGAAAACTAACCCCGGAAAGTGACATAGATGTAGCTATTTATGTTAGAGATCCTCTTTCAGGGTATGAGCTATTAAGTCTTATGCAAAAACTAAGCAGTTTAGTAAAAAAGGAAGTTCATATAGTAGTTTTAAATGATGCCACTCCGCTTTTAAGACATCAGGTAATGAAAAATAGAAAAGAGCTTTTTATAAAAGATTTTTCAGTGTATAGCAAGTTTAGAGAGAAAACCATAGATGATTATCAAGAATATTTAGAGGTTACAGGATATATAAAGTATGTAGAAGATTGAGAATGGTGGATAAAGTTTTGATAAACAGCAAATTAAACAAAATAATGCAATTTATAAAGGAATTAAGAGAATTAAAAAATCTTAATTTTGAGGAATTTGAAAAGAATGTAATTATAAAGCGTTTCATAGAAAGAAATTTAGAACTTGCTATTCAACAAATGATAGATATTTGTAAACACATAGTGAGTAAACTGAATTTACGAGAACCTATTTCTTATGCAGATTGTTTTGAAGTTTTGGTAGAAGAAGGGATACTTTCTGAAAAAAATTTAGAAAAATACAAAAATATGGCTAAATTTAGAAATTTACTTATCCATATTTATGATACAGTAAATGATAAAACCACTTATGAAATTTTTCAGAACTGTTTACAGGATTTTGAGATTTTTGTAAAAGAAATAAGAGAAAGTTTAAATTTGTAAAAATTAGATAAAGAGAGAAAGATAGGCAGGGGCTATCTTTGCGTAAATAAAAATAATAAGAGTTGAGTTTATGACGCAGGTAAATATTAGAAATATTCGCATATTTATAGCGTATGATGGAACAAACTATTTAGGATGGCAAGTTCAACCAAAGGGACCGACTGTTCAGGGAGTAATTCAGGATGCGCTTTCAAAAA
>CAZQIW010000005.1:0-27489 GCA_964593845.1 uncultured Thermodesulfatator sp.
GTTCTACCTGTGTAAGCCCAAATCTTGTTGAATTAGCCAAGCAGTATCACTCTTTAATTATTGTAACAGATAAGAGATGTAATTTAGAAGGAGCAACTTATATAGAATTTGATCGCACTAATTCTTTAGAAATAGCTAAGGAAATTCTTAAATTAGCAATTAGTAGATTTAAGTTAAGGGATAAAAGTAAGATAAGAATACCTGAAAAAAGTTTTGATGTTAAAATAGGATTTAGAGCCAGTAATGTGGATATAAATTATATAAAAGAAAAAATAGCAGAAAAAGAGATTTTAGGGGTGGTTTTCCTTCTTGGATGTGATACTCCTTATTTGGGTGAACCTCCTCAAATAAAAATAGCTAAGGAGCTTATAAAAAACAATATTTTAGTTTTAGTTGCGGGTTGCACTGCTACTTCTCTTGCTATGTCAGGTCTTTTATCTGTAGAAGGGCTTGATTTTGCTGGAGAAGGATTGAAAAAGGCTCTTGAAAAAATAGAAGCTCCTCCTTTGTGGTATTTAGGCTCTTGTATAGATGTTCCTCAAATTTTTGAATTTTTAAAAGAGGGATTACCTATAGTAGCTGGGATACCTGAATGGATGAGTGAAAGCATGGTTAGTATTGCTATGTATTTGTCTTGTAGTGGGATTCCTGTAGTTTTGGGATCAGAACTGCCAACTCGTGGAAGTAAAAAAGTAACAGACTTCCTTTCTAAGGAAATGAAAAATCTTTTTGGAGGATTTTGGTTAGGTTCAAAAGATTATGAAGAATTTGTGAAAAATATACTAAGTCTTTTTAAAAATTAGAAGAACTTTAATATAATATATTTAAAATAATTAAAAATCCAAACAAGGGAGAAGAAATGAAGAAGGGTAAGGTATTAATTTTAGGAGGGGGTATAGCTGGGATTCAGGCAGCTTTAGATCTTTCGGAGATGGGTTATTATGTTTATCTTGTAGAAAAGAAGGCAACTATTGGTGGAGTAATGGCTCAGCTTGACAAGACTTTTCCCACGAATGATTGTAGTATCTGAATCCTTGCGCCGAAAATGGTGGAGGCCGGTAGGTCTCCTAATATTGAGATTTTAACCCTTGCAGAAGTAGAAGAGGTTACAGGTGAGGCAGGTAATTTTAAAGTAAAGGTAAAAATTAAACCCAGATACATAGATCCTGAGAAGTGCACAGCTTGTGGAGACTGCATGAAGTATTGTCCGACGCTTGCGGTGGATAAGTATAATGTAAGTTTAAACTTTACAAGAGCTATTAGAATAGATTTCCCTCAGGCTATTCCTACAGTTTATTATATAGATGAAGAGAAGTGTTTGAGATTAAATCATGAAACCTGTCAGATTTGCACAAATGTTTGTGGACCCAAGGCAATAGACTTTAACCAGAAGCCTGAACATAGAGAGCTTGAAGTAGGTGCTATTATTTTAGCTCCTGGATTTGCTGATGTGCCAAAGGAGGAACTGGAGAAATATGGATATGGATTATATCCAGATGTTTTAACCAGTATGGAAATGGAAAGAATTACCTGTGTAACAGGTCCAACAGAAGGAGAAGTTATTAGACCTTCTGATTTCAAGCATCCCAAGAAAATAGCCTATGTGCAGTGTGTAGGGTCCAGGGATTTAAGCTGTGGCAGAGGATATTGTTCTACTGTTTGTTGTATGTATGCTTTAAAGCAGGCTTCAGTTATAAAAGAGCATGAGCCTTCAGCAGAAATAACTTTATTTTATATGGATATAAGGACTCAGGGGAAGGGGTTTGATGCTGCTTTTGAAAATGCAGTAAAAAAATATAACTTTAGAATTGTAAGGGCAAGACCCGGGAAAATAGAAGGGGTGGGAGAAAAAATAGCTTTAAATTATGTTACTGAGGAGGGAGAAGTAAAGAGAGAGTTTTATGATATAGTAGTTCTTTCAACAGGGCTTTGTCCGCCTGAGGATGCTGAAAAGATTTCAGAAGTTTTTGGTATAAAGTTAAATGAATTTAAATTTGCAGATACTTCTTATTTAAAAACTTTAGAGACTTCAAAACCTGGTATTTATGTAATAGGAGCTTTTCAAGGTCCTAAGGATATTCCTGAAAGTGTTATGCAGGCTTCTGGAGGTTCAGCTCTGGTTTCAGAATTATTAAAAGATGTGCGGTTTACTGATACTATTACAAAAGAGTATCCTCCTGAGGATGAGGAGTTGTTAAAAGATGGGCTTAGAATAGGAGTTTTTGTTTGTCATTGTGGAGTAAACATTGCTGGTGTGGTGAATGTAAAAGAAGTTGCGGAGTTTGCTGCAGGACTTCCAGATGTTGTGGTAGCTGAAGATGTGCTTTATGCGTGTTCTCAGGATTTTCTGGTAAGGCTAAAGAATGTTATAAAAGAAAAAAGGCTTAACAGAGTAGTAGTAGCAGCCTGCACTCCAAGAACTCATGAACCTCTTTTTCAGGAGACTTTAAGAGAGGCAGGGCTTAATCCTGCTCTTTTTGAAATGGCTAATATAAGAGATCAGTGCTCCTGGGTGCATTCTGACAATCCTGAAAAGGCAACAGAAAAGGCTAAAGACTTAGTAAAAATGGCTGTAGCCAAGGTTCGCAAGCTTCAACCTCTGGAATTGCAGAAAGTAAAAGTAGTTCCTTCGGCTCTGGTGATTGGTGGTGGAGTTGCTGGAATGGTTTCTGCTCTTTCTATTGCTGAACAAGGGTTTCAAGTTTATTTAGTGGAAAAAGAAAAGGAGCTTGGTGGAAGTGCTAAAAATTTAAAATTCTTAATCACTGGAGAAGATCCCCAGGAATATTTAAAGGACCTTATTTCTAAGGTAGAAAAACATCCTAAGATAAAAATTTTTAAATCAGCAACTATTGAAAACATTGCTGGGTATGTAGGAAATTTTGCTACCACTATAAAAGTTGGAGAGAGTTCAGAAGTGGTGGAGCATGGAGTTGTTGTGGTTGCTACTGGAGGAAAGGAGTATAGACCAAAGAAGTATCCACTTGATGGAAAAAAGGTTATTACTCAGCTTGAGTTTGAGGAAAGATTAAGCAAGAAGAAGTTAGGAAAAGTTAAACAGATAGTAATGGTGCAATGTGCTGGGTCACGAGGTGAGGAATTAAGTTATTGTAGTAAAGTATGTTGTATTCAGGCATTAAAAAATGCTTTAAAAGTAAAGGAATTGTATCCAAATGTTGAGGTTTATATCTTATATCAGGATTTAAGGGCTTATGGATTTTATGAGAAGTATTATTTAGAAGCCAGGAAAAAGGGAGTAAAGTTTATAAGATTTTTGAGTGAGCGGAGACCAGAGGTATTTAAAAAAGGTAAGAAAGTAATGGTTAAGGTGTATGATCCTATTGTAGGAGAAGAACTTGAGTTTAGTCCTGATTTAATTGTGCTTTCAGTAGGAATAGTGCCTGCTGATGAAAAGGATTTATTCAATCTGCTTAAACTCTCATTTACAGAAGATGGGTTTCTTATGGAGGCTCATGTAAAGTTGAGACCTGTTGAGACAGTAAGTGATGGAGTTTATATTTGTGGTTTATCTCATGGACCAAAGCCTTTAAGTGAGGTGATAGCTCAGGCTAAAGCAGCAGCTGGTAAGGCTTGTATTCCTTTAGCTAAGGGTTATGTAGAGGTTTCACCTATAGTTGCTCAGGTAGATGAGAAGAAATGTATTGGATGTAGTATTTGTGCTGAGCTTTGTCCATTCTCAGCTATAGAGATGATTAAAGTAGAGAAGAGGAAAAAAGCAAGAGTGATAAAGGCTTCATGTAAGGGCTGTGGAGTGTGTGCTTCTCATTGTCCGGTGTTTGCTATAGATGTGGGAGGTTTTACTAAGGAGGCATTACTTGAACAGATAAGAGGTTTAAAAAGCGAGGAAGTTATAGAAGAGACAAAAGAAACAAAGGCTGGAGGAGAGTAAAAATGGATTATGATATAAAGGTTATAAGTTTTATGTGCCATTGGTGATGCTATGCAGCTGCAGATGCGGCCGGGGTGGGTCGCCAGCTTTATCCTCCTTATCATAGAGTAGTAAGGGTTATGTGTAGCGGAAGAGTAGATCCTGTATTTATTTTTGAAGCTTTTTGTAGTGGAGCAGATGGAGTAATGGTAGGTGGTTGTAAACTGGGGGAGTGTAAATACATAACTGGAAATTTTCAGGCACTTTTAATGGCTGAGGTTGTTAAAACTATCATGCGGTTGATAGGAATGAAAGAGGAGAGGTTAAAGATAGAATGGCTTTCAGCAGCAGAACCTAATAAGTTAGTAGAGGGGTTAAAGAATTTTTTTGAGATTGTAGGTGAGTTAGGTCCCTTAGGAAAAGCTGAGGGATGGAGTGAAGAGGATAAAAATTTTTATCTTGCTTCAGCTATAAAGCTTTGTAATAATCTTCAGTTTAGAAGTATTTATGGTAATTTATCCAAGGAATTAACTCGGTTAAATGATTTTTCTCCTGAAACTATAACAAAAAAGATTGAGACCAAGCTTTTACCAGTGTTAAAAAATAAACTTTATGAACTGGAAATTAAGGAGCTTTTAAAGGATGGACCAAAGAGTGTGGATTATATTTTGGCTAAGCTTAAGGCTAAACCTGAGGAGGTTGAAAAGATTTTAAATAAAGTAATCTTAGGAGGAGCCAAGGGTGGAGCTAAATCAGGTTAAAGAGGCTGAACTTAAAAAGGTTGTTGGAGAAAAGGTAGAGAGCTTTGATCAGTGTTTTAGATGTGGTGCGTGTTCTGGAGTGTGTCCTGTTAAAAAAAATACAAAAGTTTTTGATCCTCGTAGAATAATTCATTCTTTGTTATTAGGATTGAAGGAGAAGGTTTTAAATGAAATTTTGTGGTATTGTTCTCAGTGCGGGAGTTGTGTTCCAGTATGTCCTATGGAGGTAAAACCTAAGGAAGTGATAGGGGCATTAAGAAATTATATGTTAGAAAATGGATTAATTGATTTAGAGCGGCTTTTTGAACTTGGAGCTTATGCAAGGGTATTAAAGGAAAAGTGTGTGGTGTGTTTGACATGTGTAAGGGTATGTCCTTATGGTGCACCTATGATTAAAACAGATGAGAAAATGAGTTATGTAGAGATTCAGGTAGAAAAATGTAAAGGATGCGGAATTTGTGTAAAGGAGTGCCCAGCAAGGGCTATAGAATTAAAAGAAAAACCTGAATATATGGAGGTGGAAGTTTAAAATGAGTGAAGGTTTGAAAATAGCTGTGCTTTGTTGTAATTATACTAATTTAGCTGATAAAGAGGATTTTGGTCCTATACCTGCGAAGTTAAAGGTGCAAAAATTTCCCTGTGGAGGACATATAGAGATTACAGATATTTTAAGAGCTTTGAGAGAAGGTGCAGATGGAGTATTGGTGGCTGTTTGTGAAGAAGGAAAATGTCATAATGAAAAAGGAAATGTGCGTGCTGAGAAAAGGGTTTTAGGAGCTAAGAAGATTTTAGAGGAAATAAAAATTAGCCCTGAAAGAGTAAAAGTGGTTTATGTAAAAAGACAGGATACAGGAGATTTTATAGAGAATTTGAAGACTTTTTATAAAGAATTAGTTGATATAATAGATAAAGAGTTGAGACAAAAAGAAGAGGAAAAGAAGGCAGAAGAAAAGGCAAAAGAAGAGAAAGAACCTGCGATGGCTGTTACTGGTGGGGAGCCTTCTTTAAAAGAGGTAAAAGAGAGCAAGGAAGAAAAACCAGAGGAGGGTGGATATAGAGTAGTCTGTATTGCAGAGAGTATAAATATTATGTCAAAGAAAATTGGTGCTGCAATGAAGGCAAGAGATCCCAAGCCTATTCAGGACATGGCTATAGAAGAAACGAAATTAGGAGCGGATTACTTAGACTTAAATATAGGACCTGCTAAAAAAGATGGTCCAGAGTTTGCAAGCTGGATAGTAAAAATTGTTGAGGAAGTTGTAGATACTCCTATTTCTCTTGACACAACTAATCCTGATGCTATGACAGCTGGAGTTAAGGCAAGTAAAAATCCTGGTAACCTTTTGATGAATTCTATTACTATTCAACCGAGCAGGCTTGAGAAGTTAGGTCCTCTTGCAGCAGAGCTTGGATGTAATGTAGTTGCTTTGCTTTGGGGTGAGTCAGGTTTGCCGAGGGATGCAAATGAAAGAGCAGCGCTTGTAGTGGATCTGGTGGGGAAACTTAATGAATATGGAATTCCGAATGAGAGGATATGGGTGGATCCTATATTAACACCTATTACTCTTGGAGCAGATCAGATTTTGGAGATTCTTAATTTTATGTCAATGCTTCAGGAGATAACTCCTGGGGTTAAGACGACCATAGGGCTTTCAAATGTTTCAAATGGAGTTGCAACGCCACTTAGACCTTATTTAAATAGAGTAATGTTAATGATACTTATGAAATACAACATTTATAGTGCGATATTGGATGTGTATGATAAAGAGCTGGTTGAGATTGCAAAGGGTAAGCATCCTGATTGGGTTGAATTGGTGCACAGAATGCTTGATGGAGAGGAACCAGATCCCAAAACACTTTCTCCAAAGGAGTTAGAGATTTACAAAACAGTAAGAGTATTAACAGGAAAAACTATATTCTCTGAATCTTGGTTAGAACTTTAAGTTAAGGAGAAAAGCTATGATAATAGCAGAGAGGAAGCCACTTCCTGAGATTTTAAAAAATATTGAACCTTATAAAAAAATTCTTGTGCTTGGATGTAGAGGATGTGTGGCAGTTTGCTCTGCAGGTGGGGATAGGGAAGTAGCTATTTTAGCTGAAGCTATTAGACTTGCGAGAGAAAAAGAAGGGAAGCCTATAGAAGTGCTTGAAGCCTGTGCAGTAAGGCAGTGTGATCCTGAGTATTTAGAGTTTGTAGGAGAGCTTGGGAAAGAGGTGGAAGCTATTGTAACTTTAGCTTGTGGAGTGGGAGCTAATTTATTGGCGGATCTTTATCCTGATTTTAGGATTTACCCAGGGGTGAATACGAGTTTTTATGGAGCTAATGTGGAATTAGGGGTTTGGATAGAGAAATGTAGGGGATGTGGAGATTGTATTATAGACAAAACTGCAGGGCTTTGTCCTATAGCAAGGTGTGCTAAGGGTCTTTTAAATGGTCCTTGTGGGGGTTCTCAAAATGGAATGTGTGAGGTAAGAAAGGATATGCCATGTGTGTGGCATCAGATTATAGAGAGGCTCAAAGCACGGGGAGAGCTGGAAAAACTTTTAGAAATCTGGGAGCCTAAGGACTTTAGACCTGCTGGTGGAGACGGTGTGAGGGTTAGAGTTCGGGAAGACCTTACAGTTTAAAAAAATTAAAAAAATTTTAAAACTAAAAGGAGAGGGGGAGGATCTGTGGAGTATAGAAGTCATTTAGAAAAAGTTCTTAAGAGTGGGCAATTTGCAGTAACTGCTGAAATAGGACCTCCAAAGAATGCAGATATAGAGGTAATAAGGAAAAAAGCCAAGATTCTTAAAGGGTATGTGGATGCAGTTAATATTACGGATTGTCAAACAGCTATAGTGAGAGTTTCCAGTATTGCTTCAGCAGTGGTGGTTATGTCAGAGGGTTTAGAGCCTGTTATGCAGATGACCTGTAGAGACAGAAATAGAATAGGTATTCAATCCGATCTTTTGGGAGCTTATGTTCTTGGAATAAGAAATCTTCTTTGTTTAACAGGAGACCATCCTAAGTTTGGAAACCACCCCCAGGCTAAGCCTGTTTTTGATTTAGATTCTATTCAGCTTTTACACATGGTAAAAAGAATGGCAGAAGGGTATTTTCAAAATGGAGAAGAGATAAAAGGGGTGAGACCTAATTTTTTTAGAGGAGCTGCAGAGAATCCTTTTGCTGATCCTTTTGAGTTTAGACCTTTAAGAGTTAAAAAGAAGTATTTAGCAGGTGCAGAGTTTTTTCAAACTCAGATTATTTATAATGTAGAAAAGTTTAAAAAGTTTATGGAAATGCTTAATGAGCTTGGGCTTACTGATAAGGTTTATGTGCTTGCAGGAGTTACACCTCCTAAGTCAGTGGGGATGGCAAAATATATGAAGTATAATGTGCCTGGGCTTGATGTGCCTGATGAAGTAATAAAGAGGCTTCAGGATGCAAAGGATAAGAGAGAAGAGGGAATTAATATAGCGGTTGAAATTATTCAGCAGGTAAAGGAAATACCTGGTGTTAAAGGTGTTCATATTATGGCTATAGAATGGGAAGAGGCTGTGCCTGAGATTGTAAAAAGAGCTGGACTTCATCCAAGACCAGAAATGGAAGAGTTTACTCCACCTTTTGTGGTAGAGAAAGTGGTAGAGAAGGTGGTAGAAAAAATAGTAGAAAAACCAGTAGAGGTAGTGGTAGAAAAAGTAGTAGAAAAACCTGTAGAAGTAGTTGTGGAAAAAGTAGTGGAAAAGCCTGTGGAGGTGAGAGGAGCTGGTCTGTCATTTGAGACAGTGGTAGATATTATTTCTGATCTTAAGGCAGAGATAAAGATTCTTCGTTCAGGTATAGAGTCCTTAGAAAGCACAATTGGGAAGATAGAAAAAGAGCTTGTTAAAAAACAACTTTTTGCAGAGCTTGAAGAAAAGGTAGTTCCAGAGGTAAAACCAGAAGTAAAGAAAGAGGTTAAGCCTGAAGTTAAGGAAAAACCAGAGAAAGAGGCAGAAGTAGAGGCAAAACCTGAAGTTAAACCAGAAGTAGAGGAAAAGCCTGAGATTAAAGAGGAAAAAGAAGAGGTTAAAGCTCCATCTGTAAAAGAAGAGGTAAAAGAAGAGGCAAAGGTAGAAGAAGCACCGAAAGCAGAGGAGGCACTGCCTAAGGAGGCTCCACAGATAGATATTTCTATGTTAGAGATAGGGGAGTTTGTAGGAGAGTATAGACCTCTTTCTGAGAGAGCAAAGGGACTTTCTGAGGACTTATATATTGAAAAATCAAGTGGTGAGATAACGGAGATTGTTATAGGGACAGGAGATAAGAGCATAAAAGTGGGTGGAACAAATGTTTTACCTTTCTATACATTTGAGGGGCAGATGAAAAACGATGTAAAAATTGCTATGGAGATTATAGATGTAGAGCCGAAGAACTGGCCTGAGAGTTTAGCAAAGTATTTTTCTGATGTATGGCATGATCCTGCACTTTGGGCAAAGAAGTGTGTAGAAGAATTTAAGGCAGAGGCTTTGTGTCTTTATCTTCAGGGAACAGATCCAAACTTTCTCAATCTTGGAGTTGATCATGCTAAGGAAGTAGTTAAAAAAGTAGCAGAAGCTGTAGATATTCCTTTAATTATCTGGGGTTCTGGGAATGCTGAAAAGGATGTAGAAATTTTGCGAGAGGTAGCTGATATAGTAGGAAACAGAGGGGCTGTAATAGGTCCTGTAGAGGAATCCAATCATAGAACACTTGCAGCTGTTGCTATGGGATATGGTATTCCTGTAATAGCTTCAAGCCCAATTGATGTAAACTTAGCTAAACAGCTTAATATTTTACTTGAGAATATGGGAATTCCTTTAGATAAAATTGTTATGGATCCATCAATTGGAGCATTGGGGTATGGAATTGAATATACCTATTCTGTTATGGAGCGTATAAGAATTGCAGCACTTTATGCACAGGATACAAAACTGCAAGCACCTTTTATTTGTAGTATAGGAAAGGAAGTATGGAAGACAAAGGAAGTAGATTTACCTTCTGATGAATTGTGGGGAAATGTTGAAATGAGAGGAATTATGATGGAGGCTATTACAGGAGTGGTTCTTGCACTTGCAGGAGGAGATCTTTTAATTATGAGGCATCCTAAGGCTATAGAGCTTTGTAAAAAGTTATTTTATCAGTTATTAAATTAAAAATTGTAGAGAGGGGAGTGGGAGGAAATGTCCAAGATTATTGCTACTGCAGCTATAAGGGGGGCATACAAGATAGTAGAGAAGGCATTTGAGAAATACGAAGAAGCAGTTAAGAAATTTGGGAAAGAGGCAGAGATAGGTTTTCCTAATACAGCTTATTATTTACCGATAATTTATGCTATACTGGGTTATCCTGTAAAAAAATTAGGAGATTGTGAGGAGGTTTTACAGGAGGCAAAAAAACTTCTTCCTGAGATTCCATCAGAAAAGAACTGGCTTCCTTATTTAGGACCTGCTCTTGATGCTGGAATGGCAACATTTTTTGCAGAAGAGATTATAGAGGCTATAAAGTATTTAGAAAATCCTAAGGTTTACACTAAAACAGAGGAGCCTTCAGAGGATAATCTTTGGCTTGGTGCTGCAGATGATGTTATTTTTAGAAAGAGAGGAGTAGAGTTTGTAGATGGAACAGCTCCTGGTTTTGCAGCGATTTTAGGTTGTCCTCCTGATAAAGAGACTGCGCAAAAAATAGCTCAGGAGTTACAGGAAAAAAATCTTTATATATTTATGCATGATCAAACAGATGGAAAATACATGCCAGAGCTTTTAAAAGAAGCAGGAGTTCAATTAGGCTGGCCTACTCGTTTAATTCCTTTTGGACCTGATTATACTTCAGTTGTTTTTTCCATAGGTTTTGCCTGTAGAGTAGCGATGTCTTTTGGTGGAATAAAGCCAGGAGATTATATAAATAACTTATTATATAACAGAGACAGAACTTTTGCTTTTGTTATTACTTTTGGACCTGTTTCTGATGAGTGGTATGCTAATGGAGCAGGAGCAATAAACTGGGGTTTCCCTGTAATTTCTGACTGGGAGATTCCTGAGATTAAGCCCTATGGTATATGTATGTATGAGCATGTGGTGTCTCGGGTGCCTCATGAGGAGATTGTAGATAGAGCTGTTGAGGTTAGAGGATTAAAGGTTACCACTGTTAAGCTTGATATACCAGTTGCTTATGCTCCTGCATTTGAAGGAGAGAGAGTTAGAAAGAACGATCTTTATTTAGAATGTGGAGGAGGTAGAACACCAGCAGTAGAGTTATTAATAAGTGCAGGTTTGAACGAAGTTCAGGATGGAAATATAGAAGTTGTAGGTCCTGATATACCTGATGTAGTAAAATTAGGAATTTCTGGTCCTCCTTATAGATTACCTTTAGCGATTTTAGTGAAAGTAGCTGGTGTAAATATGCAGGAAGATTTTGAGGCAATTTTAGAAAGACAATTCCATCATTTGATTAACTATGCTCAGGGTATTATGCATGTTGGACAGAGAAATATTATGTGGCTAAGAATAAGTAAGCAGGCGGCTGAGAAAGGTTTTCGTTTGAAAGATATAGGTAAGATTTTATATGCCAAATTAAAAGAGGAATTTGGAGCTATTATAGATAAATGTGAGGTTACGATATATACAGAAAAGGAGGAAGTTGAGAAAGTATTGAAATTAGCAAGAGAGGTTTATGCAAAAAGAGATGCTCGTTTAGCTGGATTAACAGATGAAAGCGTAGATGTTTATTATTCCTGCACACTTTGTCAGAGCTTTGCTCCAAGCCATGTATGTATTATTACCCCTGAAAGAGTGGGGGCTTGTGGAGCTTATAACTGGTTAGATGGAAAAGCATGTTATCAAATTAATCCTGCAGGACCTAATCAGCCTATTCCCAAGGGAGAGGTAATAGATGAAAGATTAGGGCAGTTTAAAGGAATAAATGAGTTTGTGAAGCAAGCTTCTCGTGGAAAGGTAGAAAGAGTGAGTCTCTATAGTATTTTAGTTGATCCTATGACAGTTTGTGGATGTATGGAGGGTATAGCAGCAGTGATGCCAGCTCTTAATGCTGTAATGATAGTTAATAGAGATTATTTAGGAGAAACTCCTATAGGAATGAAGTTTTCTACTTTAGCAGGAATGATAGGGGGAGGGCAGGTTACACCTGGTTTTATGGGGGTAGCCAAGCATTATATAACTTCTCGTAAGTTTCTTTCTGCAGAGGGAGGGCTTTTGAGGGTTGTGTGGATGCCAAAAATGCTTAAGGAAGAATTGAAGGATAAACTTTTAGAGCGTGCTAAAGAGCTTGGTGAGCCTGATCTTATTGAAAAGATTGCTGATGAGACTGTAGCTAATACAGAAGACGAGTTGCAAGCCTGGATTGAAAAAGTTCAGCATCCTGTTTTAAAATTACCACCTTTGGGATAGTAAACACTAAGAGGGGAGGCAGGGGTAAATGGGACTTACTGGTATTCAAATATTACAAAAGTTGCCCAAGAAGAATTGTAAAGAATGTGGTTTTCCAACATGCATGGCATTTGCAATGAAAGTTGCTGCGGGGCAGGCAGATATAGGAGCATGTCCTTATGTGGATCCCGCAGTTAAAGAAGAAATAGCAGAGGCGTCTGCTCCACCTGTAAGAGTTGTAAAATTAGGGGGAGGAGAGCATACCTGTAAATTAGGTGGAGATAGTGTTCTTTTTAGGCATGAAAAGCGTTTTGAAAGTCCACCACCTATAGGCACTTTTATTTCTACAGAGATGGGTGCTTCTGAAATAGAACGCAGAGTTTATCTTTATAAAAAATTGCAATGGGAGAGAGTTGGATTACGCCTTCAGCCAGATGTGATTTTGATAGAAGACAAAGGGGATAAGAATAAATTTGTAGAGCTGGTTAAAAAAGTGAGAGAGGAGATTCCATGGGTTGCTATAATTTTGAAGTCAGAAGATGTAGAAGCTCTGAAGTCTGCTATTTCTGTATGTGGTGATTTTAAGCCGCTTCTTTATGGAGCAAGTGCTGAAAATTTTGAAGGGATGATAAATCTGGCAAAAGAAGCCAAAGTTCCACTAACTATAAGAGGAAAAGATATTTCTGAAACTGCAAAGTTGTCTGAAGAAGCGTTAAAAAATGGATTAAAAGAGATTGTTTTAGATACTGGAGCAAAGAGTGTAAAAGAACTATTGGAAGATTTAATAATTGTTAGAAGAGCAGCAGTTAATAAAAGATTTAAACCACTTGGATTTCCTACGATAGTTTTTGCTAATAGATATGCTAATTCTTTGCTTTTAGAAGGAATGATTGCAAGCCTTGTTATTCCTAAATATGCAGGAATAATTTTGCTTTCAGATTTAAGGGGAGATATACTTGTAAATCTTTTAATTGAAAGAATGAATATTTATACAGATCCGCAGAAGCCTCTTACAGTGGAACAGGGTATTTATCCTGTTAACGGACCAGATGAGTATTCTCCAGTGATTATTACCTGTAATTTTGCTCTTACTTACTTTATAGTAAATGGAGAGGTTGAGGGAAGCAGAGTTCCTACCTGGCTTTTAATTAAGGATACTGATGGATTATCAGTTCTTCTGCATGGGCAGCTGGAAAGTTTAATCCAGACAATATTGCTGAATTTGTTAAAAAGTGTGGAATAGCTGAGAAGGTAAAACATAGAAAACTTGTTATACCTGGGTATGTAGCAGGAATAAAAGGAGAATTAGAGGAAGAACTTCCTGATTGGGAGATTGTAGTTGGTCCAAGAGAAGCAAGTGGACTCCCAGCTTTTCTTAAGACATTGGATAAGGAATTAAAAAGTGGGAATTAAAAATCTGGTTAGAGCTTTAAGCCTATGCCTTTAGTTAACTTTGATGGAAAAAAGGAGGTAGAGGCACAGAAGGGAGAACTTCTTTTAGAAGTAGCAAAAAGAAGTGGTGTTTATATTCCTTCTTTATGTTATTTAAAAGGGGCAAAGCCTGCAAGTAATCCTTGTGGTTTATGTATTGTGGAGATAGAAGGAGAAGGTATAAAAAGGGCTTGTGAATATCGGGTTGAAAAAGATATTAAAGTATTTACGCAAACTGAGGAAATAAAAAAAATAAGAAGGACAATTTTAGAAAATTTAGTAAGGAATCACTATGGAGATTGCAAAGCTCCGTGTCATGTGCCGTGTCCTGGTGGTTTGAATATTCAAGGATACATTGGATTTATTGCAAAAGGGGATTTTAAGTCTGCTTTAGCTCTTATTAAGGAAAAGCTTCCTTTTCCAGCAGTTGTAGGAAGGGTGTGTCCAAGGTTTTGTGAAGCAGTATGTAGAAGAGTCTTAGTGGATGAGCCTGTAGCTATAAACAATTTGAAAAGATTTGTTGCAGATTATGGTTTAAAACATGGAGAAATTCAACCAGAGGTAAAGCCTTTAAATGGAAAAAAGGTAGCTATAGTAGGAGCAGGTCCTTCTGGGCTTAGTTGTGCTTATTTTTTGAGACTTGAGGGATTTGAAGTAACTATATTTGATAAGGAAAAGGAACCAGGTGGTCTTCTTCGCTATGGTATTCCTAACTTTAAGCTTCCAAGAGATATATTAAAAAAAGAAATAGAAAATGTTTTAAAGCTGGGTATAGAGTTTAGAGGAGAGAAGGAATGGGGTAAAGATTTTAGTTTAAAAGACTTATTTGCAGAAGGGTTTTCAGCAGTATTTTTAGCTATAGGAGTAAGAAAGGAAAAACTCTGGGGTTTTCCTGGGGAAGACCTTGCTTTAAGTGGAATAGAATTTTTATATCGTTTTAATAAAGAAGAACTTCCTCTGGAGAACTTTCGTAGGAAAAGAGTGATTATCTTAGGATGTAGTTATACTGCTATAGAGATAGCAAGGATTTTGAGAAGGCTTAATTCGGATGTTTGGGTTGTGTTTCCAAGGTCAAGAATAGAGATATCCATCCCTCATAGAGAAATAGATTATGCAGAGAAAGAAGGGGTAAATTTTGTTTTTGTAACGCTTCCTTTAGAGTTAAGGAAAAAAGGAGAAGGCTATGAGATTAAGTTAGGCAAAAGTATGCTATCTGAAAATAGGGAAGTAGTAGTAATTCCTGGAAGTGAATTTAATATAGAGGTAGATTATGTTATAAGAGCCTGGGGTGAAACTGTAGATAGTAGTTTTAAAGAATTTGGAGAGCTTGAGGCTCGTTTAGAGGTTAAAGAAGATGGTTTTATTAAAGTTGGAACTGACTTTCAGACTTCTATTCCTGGAGTATTTGCAGGCGGAGACTTTGTTTATGGTTCTAAGACAGTAATTCAGGCAGTTTCTTCAGGAAGAAGAGCAGCTGAGAGTATTAAGTATTATTTAGAGGGAAAAAAGAAGCCTAAGCCTTTTATTACTGTAAAATTTGATTTTTCCAGAGGAAAGAGACCCGAGGATATAGACTCCAGGTTTTTAGAATTGTTTCCTACTGCAGAAAGAAGCAGATTAAAGGAAAGACCTCCAGAAGAGAGAATAAAAGACTTTGATGAAATTACTATAGGACTTACTGAAGAGGAAGCCATTGCTGAAGCAAAGAGATGCTTAAAGTGTGGATGCTTAGGAATCCATAAATGTGAATTTAGAGAAATCCTTATTAAGGAAAATGTTCCTGCTTTTAATTCCTCAAAAAGGATGAAGTATCTTATTGATACAGAGCATCCTTTTATTGTGGTAGATTTGAACAAGTGTATTGCTTGTGAGAGGTGTGTAAGGATTTGTGTTCACTCTGCTATAGATTTTAAGATTATTAACAAAGGAACTCCTTATGAGTTTATTAGTTTTTCTTTTAAAGAAAATTGCACTAATTGTGGAAACTGTGTAGATGTTTGTCCTACAGGGGCTTTGACTAAGAAGGACTTACTTGTTCCTTATACAAGAGATTCTGCCAAACCTGTAAAGTCGGTATGTGGATATTGTGGAACAGGATGCAATCTTACTGTATGGGTAAAGAATAATACTATTTTGGAAATTACAGGAAGTGATACTGCTCCTAATTATGGTTCTCTTTGTGTAAAAGGAAGATTTGGATTTGAATTTTACAAACATAAAGAAAGGCTGAAAAAACCACTTTTAAGAGAGCGAAGAGAGGAGGAGTTTAAAGAAGTTGACTGGGAGACTGCTTTAAGTTATGTAGCAGAGAGGCTTAGTGAGATAAGGGAAAAGTATGGAGCTGGAAGTATAGGTTTTTTAACTTCTTCTCAGATTAGTAATGAAGAGAGTTATCTTTTACAGAAGATAGCAAGGGTTATTTTTAAGACTAATAATGTGGATTCTGCAGCCAGGGTCTGACATGCCCCATCGGTCGCAGGGCTTGCGACCACAGTTGGTTCGGGTTCTCCTTGTGCAGGCTTTGATGAAATTTTTAATACAGAAACTTTATTTTTAATAGGAAATGACCCTTTAGCATCTCATCCTGTTATTGCAGAGAAAATTTTAAAGGCTCTGGAAAAAGGATTAAAGCTTATAGTAGCTGATCCTATAAAAATTCCTATAGCGGATAAAGCTCATCTCTGGTTAAATTTAAGACCTGGCACAGATACTGCTCTTTTAAATGGTATAGCCTATGTGATATTGAAAGAAGGACTTTATAATGAAGAATTTGTAAACAAGTATGTGGAAAATTTTGAAAATTATAAACACTATATTTTAACAGAATGGGAGCCTACCAAGGTTGAGAGGATTACAGGGGTTAGGAAGATATTAATTGAGCAGGCAAGTTATATTTTGGCGACTTCTAAAAGAGGGCTTATTTATTGGGGGGTTGGTTTAACTCAGCATAGGAGTGGAAGTTATGCAGCTATGTCTGCTGCAAATCTTGCGACTCTGTGTGGTTTTTGGGGAAAGCCTGGTTGTGGAGCCATGCCTTTGAGAGGGCATTGTAATGTGCAGGGTGCCTGTGATATGGGAGGACTTCCTTATATTTTAACGGGTTATCAGAGCATAGAGGATGAAAAGGTAAGAGAAAAATTTAAAAAAATCTGGGGAGAGGCACCACCTGTAGAAAAAGGACTTCTTTTAAATCAGATGCTTGAAAAAGCAAGAAAAGGAGAGTTTAAAGCTTTATATGTAGTAGGATATGACATAGGAATGTGTCATGGGGACTTGACGAAAGTATGGGAGGCTCTGGAGAAACTTGAGTTTCTTGTTGTGCAGGACATATTTATGCCTTTTACTGGAAAATGGGCGCATGTAGTTTTACCAGCAGCCTGTGTATTTGAGAAAGAAGGCACATTTACAAGTGGTGAAAGAAGAGTTCAGCTTTTTGAAAAAGCAGTAAATCCTCCAGGGGATGCTTTACCTGATTGGGAGATTTTTCTGCGACTGGCAAAAAAAATGGGTTATAACTGGAATTATAAAACTCCTGGAGATATAGCTCGTGAAATTGGAGAAGTGTGGTCAGCCTGGAAGGGAATAAATTATACCAGATTAAGAAAAGAAAGTATTCAATATCCATGTCCAGAGGAAAACCATCCAGGCACAAAAATTCTTTTTGACTCAGAATTTCCCAGAGAAAAAATTCATCTTGCTCTTACCAGAAATCTGCCATCTTTTGAAAAAGCGACTCCTGAATATCCTTTTATTCTTATTACTGGAAAAAGGCTGATGCATTATAGATGTGGAGGTAAAACCAGAAGAGTAGAGGGATTGAAAAAATTGTGTCCTTATCCTATGGTAGAAATAAATCCTCAAGATGCAGAAGAATATAGAATTACTCCTGGAGAATGGATAAAACTAAAAAATGTTCGTGGGGAGATAAAGGTTAAGGTAAATATTAATAAAAGAATCCCTCGTGGTTATCTTTTTACTGATTACCACTTTACTGATGCCTTGACAAATATTTTAGTAGGTCCTGAAGGGGATGAATTTACTCAAACTCCAGAATACAAAGTAATTCCTGTTAAGATTGAAAAATAGTTTTTTAAGTTTCTTTAAAAGAAATTACTTCAAAATTAGAAAAAAGTTCTTTTTTAAGGGTTTCAAGTTTTTCTTTATCTTCAACTCTAAATTTAATAATTACTTTTCTTTTACAACCTTCGTTTAAACAATCTTCTTCTTTCCAGCAGAGAAAGTTATGAAGGTATGGCATGGAGATGTTGAAGTTTTGGAAAATATTGATTAGTTTAACTAAATCAGAAAAGGAACTAATTAAGAGAATAACTTTATAACTTTCAAGAAAGGCACCACTCATACTTATAAAGGCATTGAAAATATCAGTTTGAGTAATCACTCCAATTACTTTTTCATTTTCATCCACTACAGGAAGACCTGAAATTTTATTTTCTAACATTAAAATAGCTGCTTTTTCTATATCATCATCAGGATGCACAGTAATTGGATTGGTAGTCATAACATCTTTTATTTTAAGATTAGACATAATGTAATAAGTTTCATACATATCCATAGAAAAACCCTTAGGAGGAGTAATAGACTTTACATCTCTATCAGTAATAATTCCTACCAGTTTATCTCCGTTTACTACAGGTATTCTTCTTATTTGATGTTCTTTAAAAAGTTGCATAGCTTTAATTACACTATCATTTTCATTAAGGGTAATTACATTTTCAGTCATCCAATCCCTTACCAACATCTTTCCAACCCTTTAATTTTTAATTTTTTTTTATTTTGAAATGATAGAATATTAATACAATTTTGTCAAGTCTGATTGAGCCTGTTCTAAAAGTTGTTTTTTAATTGAGTAAAATGATAGGAGCGAATTTTACATCCGTCCGAAAAATATTATCAGGCAGGAAAGAACCTGGTCTTTACATATAAGCAGGAGAATTTGTAGGCGGGTGTGCCCCGCCCTTACCTGTAAAAACTGACACTTTTAGCTTTCTCCGAAACACTCAGCAAGTTTAACAATTTTTTCGTATTCTTCATTTACCCTTTTTTGGATATATTCAATCTGCTCCTGACTTAAATGTCTAAATCTTCTTTGAAGTTTTAAATACTCCTCTACAGGCTTTGGTTTGTCTATTTTTCTGTTAAGAATATACTTTCCATCTATAACTTCATAAAGTGGAAACACACGGGTTTCTACAGCAAGTTTTGCTACTAAAATAGTATCCTCTGGTTTGCATCCCCATCCAGTAGGACATGGAGAAAAAACATGAATAAAAGCAGGACCATTTACTAAAGAAGCTTTTTTAACTTTATTCATAAGATCAATAGGATAGGCAGGATTTGCTGTAGCAGCATAAGGTATATTATGAGCAACCACAATTCCCATAAGATTTTTCTTCCAGGTAGTTTGTCCTTTTATAAGGCTTCCAGCAGGGCTTGTAGTTGTATGAGCTCCAAAAGGTGTAGCAGCAGACCTTTGGACACCTGTATTCATGTAAGCCTCATTATCAAGACAAATATAAATGAAATCGTGCCCCCTCTCTAAAGCTCCAGAAAGAAATTGTAAACCTATATCAAAAGTAGCTCCATCTCCAGCAAAAACCACTATATTTATTTTCTGCTTACCTCTTATTTTTCCTTTTTTTCTTAAAACTTTTATAGCTGCTTCAATACCAGAAGCTACTGAAGCTGCATTTTCAAAAGCTACATGTATCCAGGGTATTTTCCAAGAAGTATAAGGGAAAGGACTTGATATAATTTCCATACAACCTGTAGCTGAAACTGCAATAGTATTGGGACCTAAAGCTTTTAAAGCTAATCTTAAAGGTAAAACAGTTCCACATCCTTGACAAGCTCTATGACCTGGAGCAAACCCTTCGTATTCTGGTAAATTTTTTAAAGTAAATCCTTTAAACTTCTTTAATTCTGGTCTCATAGTTCTACTCCTTTACTCCATAAATTTCATAAGAAAATTTTGGTTTTTTACTAATAGCTTCATAGGTTCTTTCAAACATTTCTACGAAGTCTTCTACTGTTACATCTCTTCCACTAAGACCTGCTATGAAATTAACTACCTTAGGTCTTTTATTAGATTGATAAAGAGCTGAGCGAACTTCTATACCCACAGGACCTCCTGTGGAGGCATGACTTACAGCTCTGTCCACTACTCCCAGAGCCTTAACTTTGCCTATAGCTTTAATAAAATCTCTTAGAGGGAAAGGTCTCCAGAGTCTAAATCTTACTAATCCTACCTTTTTCCCTTTTTTTCTTAAAGAATTTACAGCATTCATCGCTGTTTCTGCTAAACTTCCCATTATTATAAGAGCTACTTCTGCATCTTCCATTTGATAAGTTTCTACTGGTTGGTATTTTCTTCCAGAAATTTTTTCAAACTCTTTCCAGCTATTAACAATAGTTTTATAAGAAGCCTTTAAAGCTTCATCCATAGCTTTTTTAGCTTCAGTATAAATTTCAGGAAGTCCTATAGCTCCTATACTGATAGGTTTTTTAGGATCCAGTTTATATTTCATTCTCAAAGGAGGTATAAACTTGTCCACTAACTCCTGATCAAGCAATTCTACAGGCTCTACCACATGAGATAGAGTAAAACCATCTATGTTTACAGCTACAGGTAAAAGAGTTTTTTCTGCTACTCTGTATGCGTGATAAATGAGATCCACTGCTTCCTGTCCGTTTTCAGCAAAAGTTTGAATCCATCCTGCATCTCTCATGCTCATTACATCAGAATGGTCGTTCCATATACTAATAGGAGCTGAAATAGCACGATTGGCAATAACCATAACTATGGGTAATCTCAAAACAGAGGCAATAAAAAGGTTTTCATACATTAAAAGAAGCCCTTGAGCAGCTGTAGAAGTAAAAGTTCTGGCTCCTGTGGCAGCAGCACCTATGCATGCACTCATAGCTGCATGCTCGGACTCAACAGGTAAATACTCTGCATCAAGCTCACCATTATTTACAAGCTCAGCTAAGTGTTCTACTATATGAGTTTGAGGAGTAATAGGATAGGCTGCAATAACATCCACCCTGCACTGAGCAACAGCATCAGCTATAGCAATGGAAACTTCCTTGGCTAATCTTTTCCCCATTTTAAGCCTCCTCTAACACCATTGTAATAGCACCTTTAGGACAATTAGCAGCACATATTCCACAACCTTTACAGTAATAAAGGTCAACTACAAAATAACCCTCTTCATCTTTTTTGTAACATAAGTCAGGACACAAAATATAACACATCCCGCATTTGATACATTTTTCTTTATCTAAAACAGGTTTAAACGCTCTCCAATCTCCTGTTTTAAATTTAGCAGAGTTTCCAGGCTCAATAATATACATACCAGGAGCTAATTCTTTCCAACTTACTAATCCTTCATGTTTAGCCATACTTTAACTCCTTATTCGTAAATTTTAGTTTCTTTTAAGGCTCTATGTAGAGCCTTAATATTTTTCTCTGCTAATTTTCCAAATCTGGCTTTTAAAGCCTCTTCCATATATTGAAGATCTATAATACCTGTTGCTTTTAAAAATGCTCCAAGCATGGTAGTGTTTGTAATAGGAAGTCCAAGCTCCTCTATAGCTATTTTTGTAGCATTTACCAGAGCCAGTTTTCCTTTATAGTCTCTCAGAAGTTCTCTCATTTCTTTTTCACTTAAAGGAGAATTTAAAATGGCAATTCCATCTTCTTTTAAACCTGTGGTAACTTTTACAATTTTAGGAAGTGTAGGATCTAATACCAGAATTACATCAGGATTGTAAATCTTTTCTCTTGTGCGAATCCTTTCTTCTGCAACTCTGGCAAAGGCTTGAACAGGAGCACCTCTTCTTTCAGGACCAAAGCTGGGAAAGGCTTGAGCAAATTTACCTTCATTAATAGCAGCTATAGCTATAAGCTCAGCTGAAGTAACAGCTCCTTGCCCACCTCTACCATGCAATCTTATTTCTATCATAGATCACTCCTTGAATTAAATTTGTTTACTTTATTTACTTCATATTTTTTCTCTATCATATATCAAATAAATTGTCAAGAGAAATTGACAAATTTCTTATATCTTTTTAAAATAAAATTCAAAAAAAAGGAGGTTAAGAAAGATGCTGCTTGAGGGGAAACTGGCTTTGGTAACAGGTGCTTCCAGAGGAATAGGAAGGGCAATTGCCTATGAACTTGCCAGAGAAGGAGCTGATGTAATTATTAATTATAAAGGTTCTGAAGATCTGGCTAAAACACTTGCTGAAGAAATTGAAAAACTTGGAAGAAAAGCCTATCTTTCAAGATTTGATGTATCAAATCCACAGGAAGTAAAGGAAAAAATTAAAGAAATAGAAAGCACCATAGGTAATATACATATTTTGGTAAACAATGCTGGAATTACAAGAGATGGCTTATTTTTGAGGATGAAGGAAGAAGACTGGGATGCAGTAATAAAGACTAATCTTTACTCTGTTTTTTATGTAACTCATGCAGTTCTTCCTATGATGACAAAGCAGAGATGGGGAAGAATTATTAATATTTCTTCTGTGGTGGCTTTTACAGGAAATATAGGACAGACCAATTATGCAGCTGCTAAAGCAGGACTTATAGGATTTACTAAGTCTCTTGCTTTAGAGGTGGCAGGAAGAAATATTACGGTAAATGCAGTGGCTCCTGGTTATATAGAAACAGACATGACTGCTAAACTCCCAGAAAAAGTTAAGAATGCTTTTATAGAAAATATACCCCTAAAAAGAGCAGGGACTCCAGAAGAAGTAGCCCATCTTGTTGCCTTTTTAGCAAGTGAAAAAGCAAGTTATATTACAGGTTGTGTATTTCACATTAATGGAGGACTTTATAGAGGATAAAATTTTAAAATTTCGCTTTTAAATTTATTCCAAACCACTGAGGAATACCTTTTACTCCTTCAATTTCTTCATAATCTTCATCTAAAAGATTTTTCCCCCATATTCCTAAGGTAAAATTTTTGTTAAATTTTTTGTCCAGTTCAAAAGAGATCAGATATACTTCTTTCTTTTGATAGCGTTTGCGAAAGTTTAAAATAGAAGAAAGTTTAAAATCATGAGGTAATTTAGCAGAGATTCCTAAGATAAAGTTATGTCTAAGATAACTGCCCTGATAGCGAGAACTTTTCAGTTTTTGAGCCCATTGATTTAAATAAGTATAACTAAAAAAAGGAGAGACACGATTTAAAATTAATCTTCCATCTATAGTAAAACCCACTGTTTTTACTATATCTAAATTTTCTGCTTGAGTAATCTTATCATTTTTGATCCAATCTATAATGTCTTCTCCATACCTATAAAAAACAGTTAAAGAACCAGTAAAAAATTTTTTGCTATAATCTGTTCCTATTTCCAGATTATAGGCTTTTTCAGGAGAAAGAGAAGGATTCCCTTTAAGAGTAGGAGAATCATAGTAAAGTTCTGTAAAACTTGGCAAACGATAGGAAAAACCTGCAGAACTTCTAAGTTTTAGATTTTTATCAACTAAATAAGCTAAAGAAAAATTATAAGAGAGCATATCCTCGTTTTTACTTACAATGTCGTAGCGGATTCCAAAAGATGGAAAAATTTTAGAGCTGATTTTGGGATAAAGCCAGAGGTATAGTCCCTCTTCTTGTCTTAAATGATCTCCCAATCTTGTGCTATCCAAAGTTTCATAAGAGAATTCAATTCCTGCAGTATAATCCATATAAGCAGTTTCGTATCTTAAAGGAAGATTAACTCGGAAGACCTGGGATTTGTGCTCGTTTTTGTAAAAATCAGGATTGTTTCTGTCTAAAAGATAGGTATCGTAATTTATTCTGTAGAGAAGGGCAGGTTCAAAATACCATTTTAATCCGTAAAACAATTTTTTTACCAGAAACAGATGAGTGCGTGTGCTTTCCCATTCAGTGTCATACTTAGTAGTATAAAAATTTCTTGCTCCAAACTCTTTTTGCTCAAATCCATAAAAAAGGGTTTTTTTCTTATCTTTGGTGTATATATTAAAAGTTCTTATATCAAAATCCCTATTCCAGATAAAACCACTTGAGGTTTTTTGATGATACATTATGTTTACAGGAGAAAACTTTGTAGAAACTCCAACATCAGTAAAAATTTCTGTATAGTCATAACTTCCATAGCTTCCGTAAATTTTAGCCCCTGGTTTTGATGGTTTTAAATTGAAATTAATAGCTCCTCCAAATCCTCCTGGTCCATAAAAGGTGCTTGCTCCTCCTGGAAGGATTTCAATAGTGGAAAGTTGAGAAGCTGCAAAAGGAAGATTCATTAAATGATGACCTGTCTGAGGATCAGAAATTCTTATTCCCTCAAAAAGAACGAGATTTTCTTCAAAATCTGTCCCTCTTATAGAAAGATCATTTTGCACTCCAAATCCGCCACGCTCTCTGAATTCAATTCCAGAATAAGTTTCAACAGCCTGTTCCATTTCCTGAGAAGGCACAATAACCTTTACTTCCTGACCAATTCTTTCTATAGACTCACTTTTAGCAGGAGCTATTATTTTTACTTCCTGAAGAAAATAAGAATCTATTTTTTCATTCGCTCCATAAATTACTTGAGGGGATAATAAACCAGAAATTAAAGGGAAAAGATAAAGAAATTTTTTCATTTTCTTCCCCCAACATAGAAGGTTTTTAAAAAATATTATCTTAAAGTTTTATTTTGTCAACCCTAATTTTTAAAAAGGTTAACGAAAATCAACTTGACAAGTGGGTTTCTTGGAAATATTATAAAAAACTGATATGAGGGGTGAAATTTGGATTATTGATGATGAAAAGGGAATACTGGAAACCCTTAAAGATATTTTAACAGATGAGGGATATCAGGTCAGCACTTATCTTTATGGTAAAAAGGCTTTAGAGGATTTAAATTGTAAAAGTCCAGGGGTTATTCTTTTAGATCTTTGGCTTAAAGATATAGATGGTTTGGAAGTGCTTGAAATTATAAAAAAGACTCATCCTGAAATTCCTGTAATAATAATTTCAGGACATGGAACCATAGAGAGTGCGGTAAAGGCTATAAAAATGGGAGCTTTTGACTTTATAGAAAAGCCTCTTTCTTATGAAAGGGTAATTGTTACTATTGAAAATGCCTTAAAGGTGGTATCTCTTGAAGAAGAAAATAAAAGACTTAGGGATAAAATTTTTGGCAAATTAAGGCTTACAGGTGTTTCTTCAGCTATAAAAGAACTAAGAGAATTGATTTTAAAAGTAGCTCCTACAGATACTACAGTGTTAATTCAAGGAGAATCAGGAGTTGGAAAGGAACTTGTAGCTAAACTTATTCATCTTCATTCCAAAAGAGCAAAAGCAAGTTTTGTAGATGTCAACTGTGCTGCTATTCCTGAAAATTTAATAGAAGCAGAACTTTTTGGATACGAAAAAGGAGCATTTACAGGTGCTCATACCTCTAAAAAAGGTAAATTAGAAATGGCTCACAAAGGAACTCTTTTTTTGGATGAAGTGGGAGATATGAGTCTTGGTGCTCAGGCTAAAATTTTAAGGGTGCTTCAGGAAAAGAAATTTGAGAGGCTTGGTGGAACCAGATCCATAGAGATTGATGTAAGAATTATAGCAGCTACTAACAAAAATTTACAGGAGGAAATAAAAAAAGGTAATTTTAGAGAGGACTTATACTACAGATTAAATGTATTTCCAATCTATATTCCTCCGTTAAGAGAGAGAAAAGAGGACATTCCAGTTCTTGTAGAGGAATTTCTTGAGGAGATCTCTTTAAGAACTGGATTGGGAAGAAAGTTTATAAGTGAAGAGGTATTAGAGGTTTTAATGAAATATGATTGGCCTGGAAATGTGAGAGAACTCAAAAATTTTATAGAGAGACTGGTTATAATAAGCTCAGGAGAGAAAATTACTTATAAAGATTTACCTCCAGACTTTAAAAATTTAGTAGAATCGCAAGGTTATTCTCAGGAGAATTCTCCTTGGTTTAAAGAAAAGAATTATAAAATGGCTAAAGTTCTTTTTGAAAAAGAATTTTTAAAGAGAAAGTTACTTGAGTTTAAAGGTAACATTTCACAAACAGCTCGCGAAATTGGTCTTGAAAGGGCATACTTACAAAAAAAGATAAAGGAACTGGGAATAAAAGAGGAATTAAAAGATTAGAGCTTACATTTTTTAAAAATAGCCCTGGCGTAAGGTTCAGAATCAAGGTTTGCGAAGTCTTTTTTCTGCCATTTATAATATCCTATTATTCCAACCATAGCAGCATTATCAGTGCAGAATTCCGGGGAAGGGAAAAAGACCTTAATACCTTCCCTAAAAGCTTTGTTTAGAAAAAGTTCTCTTAACCTTTTATTGGAAGCTACTCCTCCTGCTACTACAATCCTTGGAATTTTTAGTTTTAAAGCTGCTTTAAAGGTTTTTTCAACCAGCACCTCGCATACAGCTTCCTCAAAACTTGCACAGAGATCTTCGGTTTTAAAAGAGGAGTTTGATTTTAAATAATTAAGCACAGCGGTTTTAAGCCCGGAGAAACTGAAATCAAAGGAACTATCCTCAAGAAGTGGTCTGGGAAAAGAGATGGCATTTCTATTGCCTTTTTCTGCAAGTTTGCTTATAATAGGTCCACCAGGATAGCCAAGATTAAGGAGTTTTGCTACTTTATCAAAGGCTTCTCCTGCTGCATCATCCCGAGTATGCCCTAAAAGTTTATACTCTTCAAAAGAATTTACTAAAAACAAAGCTGTATGACCACCTGAGACAAGAAGTCCTATAAAAGGGAAATTTACTTTTTGTTCTAAAAATATAGCCATAAGATGAGCCTGTAGATGATCCACAGCTACAATAGGAATTTTTAGAGCAAAGCTTATAGCTTTAGCAAAACTTACTCCTACAAGTAGGGAACCAATTAGTCCTGGACCAAAAGTAACAGCTATACATTTAATGTCTTTTATTGAAACATTGTTTTTTTTGAGAAGTTCTTTTGTTAAAGGTGCTAAAACTTCCAGTTGTTTACGCGAAGCAATTTCAGGCACTATACCTCCAAAAGGAGAATGAAAAGCTACTTGAGAATAGAGAAGATGATCTAAAAACTTCCCATCCTCAGAAAATAGAGCTACTCCTGTTTCATCACAGGAGGTTTCTATAGCAAGAAGCATATTTTAACCAGGGAAAAGCAAATCTTCTAAGAGTTCAGAAAAAAGGTGTAAAAACAAGAGATGTCCTTCCTGAATTCTTGGAGTTTCAGAACTTGGCACCAGGATGAGATAGTCACAATACTCTGGCATAAGCCCACCACTTCCACCACTTAAACCCACAGTATAAAGTCCTTTTTCTCTTGCTACTTGCAGTGCCTTTATAACATTAGGAGACTTTCCACTGGTGCTGATTCCAAGAGCTATGTCTCCTTTTTTACCAAGGGCTAAGATTTGTTTGGAAAAAACTTCTTCAAAATCGTAATCATTAGCAACAGCTGTTAAAATAGAGGTATCTGTAGTTAAAGCAATAGCAGGTAAGGGATTCCTTTCTTTTTTAAAGCGGTTTACCAATTCAGCAGCAAGGTGCTGAGAGTCTGCAGCACTTCCTCCATTTCCAAAAATTAAAAGTTTTCCGCCTTTTAAAATGACTTCCTTGGCAAGTAAAGCAACTTTTACAATTTTTTCACCTTCTTTTTTTAAAAATTCTTCCTGCACTCTGCGAGAAGTTTCTCCTATTTTGTAAATTTTTTCAAGTAGCTCCATTTTCTAACTCCTATACTTTATTTTGTAATAAATAAGTCCTAAATATTCATGCACTGCCTTGGTTGTCATTTCTAAATAAAGTGGATCTGGGAAAAAATCCCATATCCTGAACTTAGGAGTGCACACTTTGTAACTATAATTAGCTGGATAAGGAATCACATGAGTGAAGCCTTCTTTTTTAAAAAGAAAAAGGCTTCGTTTCAAATGATAAGCAGATGTAATAAGTAATATAGGTGTGTTTAAAGGAATGAGTTTTTTGAGAGCTTTTACACTACTGATAGTATCATATACAT
>CAZQIW010000006.1:0-24046 GCA_964593845.1 uncultured Thermodesulfatator sp.
GTAAATTAAGCTCAAACACTTCTTTTACATCCCCAGGCACTTTTATAATTATTTCTCCCATTTTAATCCTCCAAGCAATTTGCTTTTTCTTAAATTGCTTTTTCTTGGAATTATTATACCAAAGAATTTAAGATTGATAAAGCTTCACTTGCAACTGACGGCTCGGTTGATGGAGTTTTAAAAAGTCATCTATAACAGTTTAGCTCATTACATAACTCGTGTTTAATGCTAAAAAATTTGTCTTTACTAACTTTTCCAATTTTACGAATTAAAAGAGATTTACTAATAAAAAATGGTTTATTGGTTATTACAATGGAACCTTTTTTTAATTCGCCTTCTACAAGTTCTTCGCTTTTTATGATAATTCCTTTTCTGTTTAGAGAAGTGGTTAAAGGTAACACTAAGACATCTTCTTCATAATCTTTTATTACTAAAACAGGTCTTATCTTGCTATCTGTAAAATCAGAAAATAGTAATCTCACTAAGTAAATTTCTCCTACCATTGTGAATAATCTTCGTCATCTAAATTTAGTAAAGTAGGAGTATGAATTTTTTTCCCAAGTTCTTTTAATTCTTCTTCAGTCCAAAATTCTATTTCTTCTTCCTCTTTCCTTATTCCTAATCTTTTAAGAACTTCTGTATAAGGTAAATCAAGCTCTATAACCTTTCTTACATCCCCAGGAACTTTTATAATTATCTCCCCCATTTTGATCCTCCAGAGTGTTGGTTTATTAAGTTTATTATAACAAAGAATTTAAGGTTTATAAAGGTTTATTCTGACTTATATAGGTTGGTGATTTTCAGAGAATACAGCACTATTACTTTTTTCATACAGAAAGTTTTTTATATTTAAAATAAGCTAAACAGGCTCCTTCAGAGGAAACCATGCACGGACCAATAGGATTTTGAGGAGTGCAGGCTTTTCCAAAAAGTTTGCAATCTGTGGGTTTGCTGAGCCCTTTGATTACTCTTCCACAAAGGCAATGAGGATTTTCCTTAGCTGGAGGAAGTTCCACTTTAAATGCTAATTCTCCATCCAGCTCCTGATATTTAGGAGCAATAGCATAAGCACTATTTGGAATATTTCCCAAGCCCCTCCAGGGGAAACTTTCCCTTATAGTAAAGACTTCCTCTAAAAACTCTTTCGCTTTTACATTACCCTCAGGACTAACAGAACGGATATACTGAATTTCCACTTCTCTTCTGCCTTCTTTCATCTGTTTGGCTATAAGATAGATAGCCTGAAGAAGGTCTAAAGGTTCAAAACCAGCAATTACTATGGGTGTGCCGTATTTTTTAACAATTGGCTCATATACTTTACTTCCTGTAATAGTGCTTACATGCCCAGGTCCTATAAAGGCATCTATAAGGGGTTTTTCCTCACTTTCCAAAAGATATTCCAGAACCACAAGAGCAAGAATATGATTGGACACCACCCATAAGTTTTTTATATTTAAATCATAGGCTTGTTTAATCAAAACTGCAGTATGAGGAGAGGTAGTTTCAAAACCAATGGCAAAGAAGATAACTTTTTTATCAGGCTGCTGCATGGCGAGTTTAAGGGCTTCCATACAGGAGGAAACAGGTCTAATATCATAACCTTCTGCACGAAGCTTTAAAAGACTGAGACGATTTGAACCAGGAACCCTCATTAAATCTCCATAAGTGCAAAGAATTACATTGGGGATTTTGGCAAGCTCTATAGCAAGATCAATTCTTTCAAGTGCAATAACACATACAGGACATCCAGGACCATGCAAAAATTTGACATAACCCTGAAGAAGCTCATCTAAGCCATTTCTTAAAATAGCATGAGTGTGTCCTCCACAAAATTCCATAACACTAATAGGTTTTCCATATTCTTCCACTTCTTTTTTTATAGCATTAACCAGATGTTTAACCCTTTCAGGGTCTTTAAAACTATTCCACAACCTGCTGAGTTCGTCTGAGTATCTCATCCCAATACCTCAGGCTTTCTTCTGCTTCTTCTTTACTGATTTTTTTTATAGCAAAACCCACATGAACCAGCACCCAATCTCCTTCTTTTACTGGTTCACCTAATAAGTGTAAAGCTATTTCTGTTTTAACTCCCTGAATTTCAGCTACGGCTGTCCATTCATCTTTTACTTCTACAATTTTATAAGGATAAGCTAAACACATACTTACTACCCCTTCTTTTGTTTGTATTGTTTATATACATAAAAAATTCTTTGCAAAGCCGTAAAATGAGTAAAAATAGAAATAAAAATAAGAAAAAACATATAGAAATCAAAAAGCAAAGCTATAATAAGTAAGAAAAGTCGCTCAAATCTTGTAAGAAAACCTATTTTGCATTCAAAACCAGCTCCCTCTGCCCTTGCTCTGGTATAACTTACCATTAATGAGCCTGTAATAGCTAAAAAACTTAAAAGAACCCCTTGAAAGCAGTTGTGCACCAAAAAATACCAGATAAATCCCAGAAAAATAGCAATCTCTCCATATCTATCCAATGTGGAATCAAGAAAAGCTCCAAATTTAGTAACTTTATTAGAAAATCTTGCCAGAGCTCCGTCTATAGCATCAAGGGGAGCAAAGAGCAATAATAAAATACCTGCCACTAAGAAATTGCCAAAGGCAATAAAAAAAGAGCTTATTACAAATCCAAAAAAACACAAAAGGGTAATTACATTGGGATGAATGCCCAAGCTGGCAAGGACTTTTACAATGGGTAAAAGAAGAGGTTGAGAAATATTTCTTATAGTATCGTTAAAACTTAATCTTGCCATAAATTGCGTTCCAGAATACGATATTGAATCGCTTCTGCAATATGTTGTTTTTCTATTATTTCACATTCTTCCAGATCTGCAATAGTTCGTGCAATTTTTAGTATTTTATGAATAGCTCTTGCTGAAAATCCAAATTTCTCACCAGCTTTTTCTAAAAAGTCCTGAGCTTTGGAGTCCAAGACACAATACTTTTTAATCTCCTTTGGTTTTAAATAAGCATTAATTTTTTCAGAAGAGCCATATCTTTTCTTCTGAAAGTTTCTTGCCTTTATTACTCTTTCTTTCAGGGTCTTTGAATCCAGCACATTTTTAGGTTTATCTTTAAGTAAGTCTTTAAAATCAACTGCAGGAACCTCTAAATGAATGTCTATTCTATCAACAATAGGACCTGAAAGTTTGCTTCTATACTTTCTTATTTCCTGAGGAGTGCACTGACAGGGTTTAGTGGGATGTCCATAATAACCACATTTACAGGGATTCATAGCACAAATAAGCATAAATCTGGAAGGATAGGTAACTGTAAAATTGGCTCTGGTTATAGTCACTTTTCCATCCTCAAGAGGTTGCCTTAGTGCTTCAATAACATCTCTTCTAAATTCAGGAAATTCATCCAGAAATAAAACTCCATTATGAGCAAGACTTATTTCTCCTGGTTTAGGATGGGTTCCTCCTCCGATGAGTCCTGCCTCTGATATTCCAAAATGTGGGTTTCTAAAAGGTCTGGTAGAAATAAAAGGCTTTTCTGGAGTTAAAAGACCTGCTACAGAATAAATTTTGGTTGTTTCTAAGGCTTCCTTATAACTTAAAGGAGGTAAAATAGTTGGAACTCTTTGTGCAAGCATGGTTTTTCCAGCACCTGGAGGTCCTATCATTAAAAGATTGTGTCCTCCTGCTGCAGCAATCTCAAAAGCTCTTTTTGCCAGCTCCTGTCCCAGAACCTCTGAAAAATCCACCTCGTAATCTTCTTCAAAATTAATTATATCTAAACTCTCAGGAACCTCAGGGACATATTCGCCCCTTAAATAATCAGTAACTTCTCTTAAATGCTTTACTCCTATAATTTTAAAGTCTCTTATTAGAGAAGCCTCTCTGAGATTCTCAAAGGGGATAATTATTTCCTTTAAGTGTAATTCTTTTGCTTTTAAAACTGCAGGAAGAATACCTCGTGTAGCTTTTATTCTTCCATCAAGAGCAAGCTCTCCAAGAAAAGCTCTATCTTTCAAACTTTCAACTGGAACTATTTCCATTCCTGCAAGAATTCCTATAGCAATAGCCAGATCAAAACCACTGCCTTCTTTTTTTAAATCAGCAGGAGCAAGATTTATTGTAACCTTTTTCATAGGGAAATGAAAGCCAGAATTTTTTAAAGCTGCTCTTACTCTTTCTCTGCTTTCTCTAATGGAACTGTCTGGAAGACCAACAATAGTGATCCCAGGAAGTCCACGGGTGAAATCTACCTCAATCTCTACTGGAAAAGCTTCAATTCCCAGAATTGAAAAACTTAAACTCTGAGAAAGCATGTTACATATTTTAGTATAATTTAAAAATAAAAAAAGGCCATAAGGCTTTTGGCCCTATGGCCTTTTTAAAAAATTATTTATAAATTTAAATTAGTGTCCAAGAAACTCTATAAACTTTCCAATAATAGGATTGGCGTAGAGTAAGATTAATGCAATAACCAGAGCATAAATGGTCAAAGACTCAATAAGAGCCAAACCTAAGATCATGGTAACTGTAATCTTACCAGAAACTTCAGGATTTCTGGCAACACCTTCACATGCACCACGAATTCCATGACCCATACCAACACCGCATCCAAGAGCAGCAAGTCCTACTCCAAGTCCAGCTGCTAATACAATACCTGTGTAAAAACCAAAGCCAGTTACAAGTTTACTGGCTGCTTCTTGAGCAAAAACAGGATCAGCTGCAAATAAAGTAGCAAGTGCAACCAAGCTCAAAAGCATCCACTTTCTCATACTCTAACCTCCCTCCTTTTTTTAATTTTTTTTAATTTTTTATCAGGAAGGCTTTAACCCCCCTGATAAATCCTTTTTAATGGTGTTCTTCTACAGCTCCTGCAAAGTAAGCCAAACTTAAAGTTATAAAAATCAACATCTGAATAAAAGAAACCAACACACCTAAAAGCATAACTGGAAGAGGAGCAAAAAACTTACCAGCAAGCATTGTTAATATTCCCAAAAGAATTTCCTTAGAAACAATGTTTCCAAAAAGTCGGACAGAAAGAGAAATAATTCTTCCGATATGACCAAATACTTCAGCAGGAAGCATTAAAGGAATTAACCATGGAATAGGTCCAAGAAAAGTTTTAAAATAAGCAAGACCCCTAAATCTCAATCCCAATAAGTGATAGTAAACTATAGTAATTAAAGTTAATCCTAAGGTAACATTCAAATTAGCAGTAGGAGACATAAATCCAGGAACTAATCCTAAAAAGTTGCAGAATAAAATATAGAGAGCAAACATCACAATTAAAGGATATACCAAAGGAACTAAATTAGGACCGTGATCCTCTCCATGAGGAACATTATCCTTGGTGTAATTATAAAGAGTCTCTAAAACAAACTCCCAAAAGTTCTGAAAACCTTTAGGAATAAACTCCATCTTTCTGGTGCCTATAAAAGCAAGCACAATTAAAAGTAAACAAACAAAATAACTGTGCACCATGTGAGGTGCAAAAATCTGAGCAAGTTTACCATACTTGTCTGCATGTTCATAATAGAAATGACCAGAAGGAATACCTAACTTTTGTAAAATCCAGCATAAAAATAAAAATGGGTGTTCCATCTCTTCTCCCCCCTTAAGCGATTTCTATTTTTTTTAAATAAAAATTTGTCAAAGCCATAAGCACTATTTGAAGATATATTATACTTATTCCAGCTAAAATGAAAAGAATATTTAAATGCAAAAATTTAACAGAAAAAAATAAAAGCACCCCTGTAGCAAAAAGTCTTAAATAAAACTTGCTCATATAAAGAACCACACCCTTTTGAGGAGCAAGCCCTGTCCTTACCTTAAGAAGGGTCTTTATTCCATCATTTTTGGTAGAACGAAAATTTAAATACCCTATAAAAGCTCCAAATAAAAGAGAAATAGTATAATACAGCTTATGAAAAATAAGAAAACATACTAACACACTTAAACCCGTTAAAAATAACATAGAAATCTCTAAGGTTTTAAGAAAAGCCTCAGGAGTTATTTTCTTTACCATTGCTCTTTTTATTTTCTAACTCTTTTAAACTTTTTTTACTATACCAAATAAGATTTTTTATGCCTCCAATAACTCCAAAAATAATAAATACCGTAGTTATCCATGGAGAATACTTTCCTTTAAACAACTTTTCATCTATTAACCATCCAACTATAGCCCCTGCCATAATAGAACCAACAATTGCAATACCAACACTTAAACTCTCAGTTAAAACCCGTGCTAAAAATTTAAACGTGCTCTCTGGTTTTTTTTTCAACTTAGGTATATTTAACTCACAATTTTTTAAAAATCAACTATCAAAAATTAATAAAATTGGGCATATAAAGAAGTTTAATAGCAAAATTTTATTTTAATTTAATTTTTTTTCAAAATTTTAACTTTTTACTATTAAAAAATTCTTTAACCTGTTCCACAAAAGCTTCTATCCTCATTCTTGTTCCCAAGGACTTTTGCCCATCACACGGCACAGTAAGAGTAGGAATTCTCTCTCCTTCCTCTTCCTTTATTCTTTTTAAAACTGCTGCTACCACATTGCCTGGCATACAAGCAAATGGTATCACATTTATAATCCCTGAAATTCCGTGCTTTAAATATTCCACAGCTTTTCCCACAGATAAAAGCACTTCTCCTCCTTCATATTGGGTATCCACATACTTTTGCGTTAACTTCATTAATTCCTCAACATCTGGTTCTTCAGCAGTATCAAGAAGAGCTTTTACTAACTTAATAAATCTTTTTTCTTCCCACTTTAAATACTGAGTTTCAATTATATATCTCAAAACAGTTTTGAAAAATCCCAGTTTTTTAGCCCATCTTTTAGAAGTGTAATTTATAAAATAAATCCACTCAGTAATAGGAGGAAGCCAAACTTCAAGCCCTAAATCCTCAAGAAATCGGTATAAATTTTCATTGGCAAAGCGATTATTTCTTACATAAATCTCTCCCACTACTCCAACTACAGGTTTTTCTTCTTCCTTAACTGGAATTTCCTTAAAAGTTTCTCTTATTTCCACAAGGGTTTTTAGCATATCTCCTCTTTCTTCCACTGTCTTTTCTATTTTAGCAAGAGACTCCTGATAAACTCTCTCTACTTCTTTTTTGTCCAATGCATAAGGTCGGAACTCCCTTAATAGCTTATCCAGAATATCTATAGCTACAATTCCTCTCCACGCCAGTTTCATAAAATCCTTTCCTAAAATATCCAGGTCTTCGTAAAGCCTCATATCCTGTTGTAAAGAATATACTGGAAGATTAATGCCTAAGTCCTTTAAAAGTTTTTTATGAAAACGATTGTATTGACCGAATCTACAAGGTCCTCCACTATCAGGCATGAAAAAAATACTTTTTTCAGGATCAAAACCAGGAGAACGGATAAGTTTTATAAGATCTCCAGTGGTTAGCACAGTAGGATAACACTCCTTGCCCGAAGTATATTTTCTTCCAAGCTCCAGAGTTTCCTCATCTGGTTCAGGTAATACCTCAGCTTTTACTCCACAAGCTCTAAAAGCAGCTGCCAGAGCTCTGGCATGATCGCACATGTAAGGAATATATATGGTCCTTTGTTGAGAAGGTTTTACCTGAATTTCTGGGAAAATTTGAGGAGCTTCGTATTTTTTTACTTTATCTTTAATACTATCCACAAATGCCTCAAGGCGTGTAACTACTCCTGCTTCAGCACTGTGTTCATCCACCTCCAGCTCTAAAAAGGGTTTTCCTCCAAGCAAATCTTCAAAGAAGTGTTGAATAAAAGAATCAGGTCCACAAGAAAAGTTGGTAAAAAAGATAGGGAAAAGATTAGGGGTTTCTCTTATAAAGTGAGCTGCTAAAAGAAACCTTTGTCCATACTCCCAATACATTCCTTCCATACTTTTTAATACCTTGGGATCATTGCACTCTTCCAAAGGTAACATATCCACTGGAAGCCCTACAATTCCCAGTTTTCTTATTTTATAATGAAGTCCCAGATTAGCTCCAGGATCACAGGCATTATAAGGTCTTCCCACAATTACAAGAATGATTTCATCCTTAAATTTTTCTAAAATTTCTTTTCCTCTTTGTTTAAGCCAATTGTGGAAATCTTTTTGAGCTTCTTCTCCCAACTTCCAGGCTTTTTTAGCTTTTCCAAAGGAAATATTAAGAGTTTTTGCAAGCTTCTTTATCTCTTCATAAAGAATAGCTTTAGGTCTTCCTAAATGCAGCACTGGTGTAATAATTTCCACTCCATAGTTCTTAAATTTTAAAGAAGCAGGGCTTATCCATGGAATACTTTGCACATAGGGACAGACTTTTCCCACTTCAAAAGCTGGATGCTCAGGAGGAAGGTCAGTAATCTGGGGTAAAAAGATCTTTTTTACTCCCATATCTATAAGGGCTTTTATGTGTCCTAAAGCAATCTTTATGGGGAAACAAGGTTCTCCTGGTGCAATCTCACAACCAATTTTAATTATCTCCTTAGAGGTTGGAGGAGAAAGAACCACTTTATAACCTGCCTCTTGAAAGAAAGTAACAAATAAAGGTAACCATTCGTAAAACTGTAACATTCTGGGAATTCCTATGACTCTATCCTCTGGAAAATCCTCTTCCTGAGGTTTTAGATAAGAAAGAAGTTTTTCCTCTCTTTCTAAAATTAAATTGGGAATATGAGCAGGTGCTTTTCTATGATCTACCTCGTATTTTTCACATCTTCCTCCATAGTAATAAGATTTCTTTCCTTCAATAGTAACTTTATGAATTTCGCACTGATTTGGACATCCTTTACATTCAAAAGTAGTAATAGTGTAGTGGACATGAGTAAGGTCAAACCCTTTAAACCTGGTTTCTCCCTTAGTTTCTTCTTTAGCTAAAAGAGCAACTCCTATGGCTCCAGTAACTTCATGATGGGGTGGAACAATAATGGGCTTTCCCAAAACCTTTTCAAAGGCAGCTACTACTCCTTTATTAAAAGCCACAGCTCCCTGGAAAAATATTTTATTCCCTATTTTTCTGCTCTCCACCACCTTGTTTAAATAGTTGTAAACAATTGCATAGCATAGACCTGCAATAAGATCCTCTTTTGGTAAACCCTGTTGCTGATAGTGAAGTAAATCAGACTGCATAAATACCGTGCACCTTTCTCCCAGTTTTAAAGGAGCCTTACTTTTGAGGGCTATGTCTCCAAACTCTTCAATAGGGATGCCTAATTTAACAGCCTGCTCTTGTAAAAAAGAACCTGTTCCAGCAGCACAGGCTTTATTCATGGTAAAGTCAGAAATAGTTCCCTTATCCAGATAGATATATTTAGAGTCCTGTCCACCTATTTCAAAAATAGTGTCCACCTCAGGGTCTAAGAAAAGAGCTCCATAAGCTTGGGCAGTTATTTCATTTCTTATTACATCAGCTCCAATGAAATCCCCTATTAAATATCTTCCAGATCCTGTGGTTCCTACACCTTTAACTATTACTTCTTCAGGGAGTTTCTTTTTAAGTTCAGAAAGTCCTTTTTTTATACTTTCAAGTGGTTTTCCATGATGAAGCATATAAACCTTAGCAACCAGATTTCCTTCTTTATCAATTGCTACCACTTTTGTGCTTACAGAACCTACATCTATACCAAGATAAATCTCAAGTCCTTTTTTATCTTTAGAACTTTCTTTTTGTTTAACTTTTTCTTTAAATTTTTCAGAGAGTTCCAGAGACTGAAAAGGTATAAGCACTGGATGTCTGGGAGGATTATAATTTCTTTCTTTAAGATACTTTCTTAGAATTTCAGAACCTTTATAACTTGAGGCAGCTTTTCCTTCAAGACCATAAAGAGCTGCTCCAATTGCTCCCATTATCCTGAAGTGCTCAGGAATAATAAGCTCATCGTCTTTAAGTCCAAAAATCTCTTTAATAGCTCTTCTTACTCCTAAATTGGCTGCTACACCTCCTTGAAAAACCAAAGGAGGAAGGATTTCTCTTCCTTTAGCAAGATTGCTTTTAAGATTTCTTATAATAGCAAAGCAAAGCCCTGCAATTATTTCACAATCAGGCACAGCTGCCTGCTGGAGATGAATCATATCAGATTTAGCAAATACTGTGCATCTTCCTGCAATACGGGGAATGTTTTTAGCCTCCAGTGCCAGTCTTGAAAATTCTTCAATAGAATAACCTAATCTTGCAGCCTGTTGTTCCAGAAAAGAACCAGTTCCAGCGGCACAAAGAGTATTTAAGGCAAAATCCTCTATCTCAGGAATTCCTCTTTCATGGGTAATAAAAATAAGTTTTGAATCCTCTCCTCCTATGTCTATAATAGTTTTAACCTCTGGATGAAAAAAAGTAGCTGCTTTGGCATGTGCCATCACTTCATTAATAAAGGCACATCCAAGAATTTGAGATATGGTTTTTCCTGCTGTTCCTGTGCAGGTAATTCCAGATAATTCATTATTGAACTCCTTTTCCACCAAGGAAAGAATTTTTTCAGCAGTTTCTATGGGCTGACCATGGGTTCTTTCGTATTTCCAGAAAAGCACATTTTTATTTTCATCCAGAACAGCTACTTTAGCTGTGCCTGACCCCACATCCAGCCCAACATATTTCATTTATTCCCCTCCGTTTTTAGAAAATTTTTTTTATCTAAAATAATATTCGCAAAATTTTTAAAGTAAATAGATACATTTAAATTATAAGCCTTTTAAAAGAGTTGGCAAATAGGGTAATACCCATTATATTAATAAAACCGTGAGACCAGTTTTAAAAATAGAAAAAATAGTATTTGGTGGTGATGGTTTAGCCCGACTGCCTGATGGTAAGGTTGTTTTTGTGCCTTATTCTATTCCAGAAGAAACTGTCCAAGTAAAAATTATTAAAGACTATGGAGACTATGCTGAAGGGGAAATTCAGGAGATATTAGAGCCCTCCCCATATAGAAGAGATCCAGCCTGTCCTTATTATGGAGTATGTGGAGGATGTCAGTTTCAGCATATTACTTATGAAAATCAGTTAAAAATTAAAGAAGAAATTCTTTACGACACTTTTAAACGGCTTGGATGGAAAGACGAGATACCTCTTGAAAAAGTGGTTCCTTCTCCAAAAGAGTTTCATTACAGAAATAGATTAAGGCTTCATGTGGAGAATGAACAGCTAAAAATGGGATTTGTAAAAAGAAAAACCCATAAAGTTTTAAAGATAAACCAGTGTCTGCTTGCTGATGAAATTATAAATAGGGTTTTAAAAAAGCTTTATACTAATGCAAGCTGGTTAAAACTTTCTTTTTATAGCAAAAGGATAAAAATAGAACTTTCTCCAGAAGAAAAGAAGGCTACTTTAATTTTCTGGACTGCACTTTCTCCTTATAGAGAGGAGATAGAAAGGCTTCTTGAAATAGAGGAGCTAAAGTGTGTTTTTTACTGGATGAAAGGAAGGCATCCTCAAGGTCCTTTTCCTGAGGATAGTGCTTTTGGAGGAAGAAGAGTTTTTAAAAATATAGATAATCTCTTTTACTATGTTCAGCCAGGGGTTTTTGTTCAAACCAACTGGGATATTAATCTTGCTATTATGGAAACTATCCGCTCCTGGGACTTATCTTACGAAAAAGTGTTGGACTTACATGCAGGGATAGGAAACTTTATTTTTCCTCTTTTAAACAGTAAAAAAGCCAAGAAGTTTCTCGGAGTGGATACAGATTTAAGAGCTATAGAGGATGGAATTTATACTGCGGAAAAGCAGGGTATTAATGGAAAACTGGATCTAAGAAATATGAGTGCTATGGAGGCACTTTATGAGGCATTGAAAATGGGTGAAACCTATGACCTTGTGCTTCTTGATCCCCCCAGAGGTGGATGTAAGGAATTATTGCGGCTTTTACCAGATGTAGCAGAAAAATATATAGTTTATATCTCCTGTGATGCTCCAACCTTTGTAAGAGACATAAAGATTCTTAAAGAGTTCAATTATCAATTAGAAAAGGTTATTCTTTTTGATATGTTTCCTCAGACTTATCATTTTGAGGTGATGGGGCTTCTTGAAAAGAAGGTTTAAGTTTTTTCCCAAGAGCCCATAAGAGCTGTCTGCAAAATCCCTGTATAATCTTTACCTCTTTTGAAGTCAGCTCAAGCCTTGAAAGAAAGCGTTTAATGTTAGTAAACCATAACACTTTATTATCGTGGGGAATATAATCTATTTCTCTTAAAGTGGCTTCAATAATAGCATACATAATATCCAGTTCTTTTTGGGTTGCCAAACTGGGCTTGGGAAACCTGGGAATACTTGCTTCCTGAAAAATCTCATAAAGTATTATTATTACTGCCTGGGAGATATTTAACGAGGCATTTTGAGTGGTAGGTATAGTTATGACTCTGTCGCAATAAGCAAGTTCTTCATTTGAAAGCCCTAATCTTTCGTTTCCAAAAAGAATAGCAATTTTATTATTTATAGAGAGTTCACAGATATAAGGAGCCAGTTCCTTGGGAGTATAGTAAACCATGCGTCTTCTTCCAAGTCGTGCAGTAGTTCCGATTACATAGTTAAAATCTTGTAAAGCCGTTTTTAGATCAGAAAAGATTTGCATTTTTTCCAAGATAGGGATACCAGCTTTGGTAGCCATGGCTCTCATTTTTTCTTGATCCAGGCTTTCAGGGTTTACCACTATTAAAGTGGGAATTCCGAAGTTAGCACAGGCTCTTGCACAGGCTCCGATATTTTCACTATACATAGGATTTACAAGAACTACTGCTATGTTATTGAGATTAGCCTTAACAGTCTCAGCTACAGGACGCACCTGCATAGCCTAAATTTTATTAGTTCTCCTCCTTTGTGTCAATATTAGTTATTTTTCTTTTTTATCCCCGTGATATAATTTCTAAGATATGACAGAACTTCTTCTCCTTATCATTACTTTTCTTTTAATTGTCCTGATATTTCTTTTAATAAAAAAACAGAAGGAAGAAGTCCCTGATATAGAAAAACTTCTTTTAAAGCTCTGGGAAGAGGCACGGCTAAGTGAAAAAGTGGGAGAAATTGCAACTTATGCAAAGGAGATAAAAGAGGCTCACAGGTCTTTTGAGCAAATGCTGAGAGTCCCTTTTGAAAGAGGGGCTTTTGGGGAGATGGTGTTAGAAACAATTCTTAAGGATCAGCTTCCTCCGGATATGTTTGGAATAAGGCAGAAAGTTCTTAATGGAAAAGTGCCTGATGCTTATATAAAATCCAGTATAGGAATCATCTGTATAGACTCCAAATTTCCTCTGGAAAATTATAGAAAAATGCTTGAGGAAGAGAATTCAGAAAAAAAGGAGTTTTACAAAAAGCAGTTTTTAAAGGATGTAAAGGGGCATCTGGAGAAAATAGCTGAGGATTATATTTGCCCTGAAAAAGGGTCTGCAGAGTTTGCCTTTGCTTATATTCCTTCTGAGGCTGTTTATTGGTTTTTGGTAAAGGAAGCTTTTGATCTTTTAAGAGAATATGCTAAAAAAGGGGTTCAGGTGGTTTCTCCTCTTACCCTTTCTCATAAAATAGAACTTATAAAAGCAGGAATTCAGGCTAAGAAACTTTCAGAAGAAGCAGAAGAAGTGAAAAAGGAACTTTTAAGACTCTCAAAGAGGTTTAAAACTTTGGATGAGCTCTGGAGAGTATTTTATAAAACGCATTTAAAAAATCTGATTCACAAAGCAGAAGAGGTTGATGAAGCTTATAGGGATTTAAGGGAGGAATTTGAAAAAATTTCTAAATTTTCAAAAGATTAAGCTGAACTTGGAGGTGCCGGGGCCCGGAATCGAACCAGGGACACGCGGATTTTCAGTCCGCTGCTCTACCAACTGAGCTACCCCGGCAACCTGTTATAAAAATATTATAAAATTCCTTTTTGTCAAGAGCTTTTCTTAAATTAAAACTCCACTCTTACAGTAACACCGTGTATCTTTTCTGGAGGAAATTTATAAAATTCCACAAAAGCAGGAAGTGCTTTTTTCATAACAGCAAAAAGATTCCAGATTAACTTTTCTGATTTTATATGCTCCACTCCGTAAAATATTACCCTTTCTCTAATTTCTATATTTTTTAATATTTTTTCCACATCAAGCACTTCGCTATAACCATACTTTATTTCCACCAATCTTAATCCTTTTGCCAGATCCTCTTTTACCATTACCTCAACTCCAAAAGGCTCTTCTTTCTTTATTAAAGAAAGGAAAAGGTTGTTCTCATAAATTATTCCATGTTTAAACATGGTAATAAACACATAAGGAGGAATTTTTTTTACATCTCTTATTAGAAAAATAGCAGTTCCTTCTATTTTGGGACAAGTTTCATAGGATGTGTAAAACTTTACCAGAAATTCCTCAAGAGGCATGAATTTTAGTTTTTTGTAAAGATGTAACTGTCCAGCATAGTAAAGGAAAATAATACTCAGAGGGACACTTGCAAAGATAACTGACCAGTAAGCTCCATGGGGAATTTTGTAAAAGTTGGAAATCCAGAAGATAATATCCACTAAAAATAAAAATCCAGAAATCAGGGAATGAAAGTAACGCTTTTTGGAAAAGTAAATTACCATTAAAAAGAAAGCAGTGATTATCATTACTACATTAACAGCAAATCCATAAGCTGCTGCCATATGATGGGATTCTTTAAAAATAAAATACATAAAGATTACACCCACCATCAGAATCCAGTTAACAGAAGGGATGTATATTTGAGTGCTTATTTCTGTTGAGGTATGCTTAATATAGAGCATGGGAAAGATACGACTGTTTATAGCCTGAAAGATAATGGAAAAAACTCCGCTTATCATGGCTTGAGAAGCTATAATGCCAGAGATTATAACTAATAGAAGAAAAGGAATATACAGAGTTTTTCCCAGAAGTAATTGGGCAGAAGAAAAAAAGGGAGAAACTTTTCCGCTAAGGAGATGATATTTCAACACATAGGCAGTTTGTCCCAGATAATTGAGAACAAGAGCTATAAATACAAAAATCCAAGCTCTTCTTATAGCATAACTTCCCAGATGTCCCATATCTGCATATAGAGCCTCTCCTCCTGTAGCTGCAAGAATTACTTCAGAAAGGACAATAAGACCTCTTACAGGATGGTTTATAATGAATTTTAATCCATGATAGGGATTAAAAGCATGTAAAACCTCTGGTTTTTGAATTACATAATAAATTCCGATAGCTCCAATAGTGGTAAACCACAAAATCATTATAGGTCCAAAGTATTCACCTATTTTACCAGTGCCTCTGCTTTGAAGAGAAAACAGACCTAAGGTTATTAAAATAGCAATGAAAATGATTTCTGCCTGAGCTATTCCCTGAAAATTTGGAATAAGTCTTAAACCTTCTACAGAGCTTAAAATAGTAATAGCAGGGGTAATTACTCCATCTCCTATTAAAAAACTTAAGCCGATAAAAACAAGAAATTTATAAATTCTTCTTAGTCGCATATTTTTTGTTACTTTGGAAGCTATTTCTCCCAGAACAACTGTTCCGCCTTCACCTCTTAAACTAAGGTTCATAGCCAGCCAGCCATACTGGATGGTAACCAGAAGGATCATGGTCCAGATAATTAAAGAAGTAACTCCCAGAAGGTCCTCAGGCTGAGGTCTGGTTAAAGTTATGATTATAGCAAGGGTATAGAGAGGGCTGGTACCAATATCTCCAAAAACAGCCCCTATGGCTCTAATTATCGGAAGAATATTCCAAGAAAACTTTTGATTGTTCTCTTTCATGGATTACTTAAGACAGCTAATTAAATGCCCCAGTTTTTCCTTTTTGGTTTTTAGATACTTATAATTTTCTGGTTTGGGAGGGATTTCAAGAGGCACTCTTTCCACTACCTTCAATCCGTATCCCTCAAGTCCAATAATTTTCCTTGGATTGTTAGTCATAAGACGCATCTGTCTTACTCCCAGATCCCTTAAAATCTGTGCTCCAATTCCATAATCCCTTAAATCAGGTTTAAAACCAAGGGCAAGATTGGCTTCCACTGTATCCTTTCCTTCATCCTGAAGTTTATAAGCCTTAAGTTTATTAAGCAATCCAATTCCTCTACCTTCTTGCCTTAAGTAAAGAATAACCCCCTTTCCCTCTTTAGAGATTAACTCCATGGCTTTATGAAGTTGGGGTCCGCAATCACATCTAAGAGACCCAAACACATCCCCTGTAAGACACTCAGAATGCACCCTTACTAAAACAGGACTCTCATCTATTTCTCCCATTACCAGAGCTATATGAGTGGCATTATCTATAAAATTACTATAGGCAATAAGTTTAAAAGTTCCATAAGGAGTGGGTAAAATTGTTTCTACCTCTCTTTTTACCAAAGATTCGTTTTTAATACGATAGGCAATAAGATCTCTTATGGTAATGATTTTTAAGTTGTGCTCTTCTGCAAATTTCTCTAAATCAGGAAGCCTTGCCATAGTGCCATCATCTTTCATAATCTCACAGATAACCCCTGCTGGTTTAAGACCTGCAAGCCTTGCAAGATCAACAGCTGCTTCTGTATGTCCTGCTCTAACTAAAACCCCTCCTTTCCTTGCCACTATAGGGAAAACATGTCCAGGGGTTACTATATCTTCTGGTCCGCTATTATCGTCTATAGCCACTTTTATAGTATGAGCCCTATCATAAGCTGAAATACCTGTGGTTACTCCATAACGGGCTTCTATAGAAACAGTAAAAGCTGTGCCGTATGAATCTATTCCTCTTCTTGGCTGTAAAGGTAATTGCAATCTTTCTGCAATTTCAGGAGTAATAGCCAAACAGATAAGACCTCTTCCATACTTAGCCATAAAATTTATTGCCTCAGGAGTTACTTTTTCTGCAGCAAGAATTAAATCTCCTTCATTCTCTCTATCCTCGTCGTCTATTACAATTATCATTTTTCCCTGCTTAATATCCTCTAAAGCCTCCTCTATACTACTGATAGGCATTCAAATCCCTCCTCGCTTTTTCTTAAATTTATTTTAAATTTGAAAAATTGTTTTAATATAATAAAACCCTATTTTTTTTTAGCAAGATAAAATGAAAAAAATAGAGAGTGTTACCAAGTCTGCAACCTCAGTAACCATAGCTGTTTTTATAAGTCGCATCCTTGGACTCATAAGAGAGCAGGTTCTTGCTTATTTCTTTGGTGCTGGAAAGAGCATGGATGCCTATGTAGTAGCTTATCGTATTCCCAATCTTTTAAGAGACCTTTTTGCAGAAGGAGCTTTAGGTTCAGCTTTTGTAAAAGTTTTTAGCTCAAGCTTGGAAAAAGAAGGAGCTCAGAAGAGTTTTAAAGTTGCTCAAACCATTATTTCAAACTTCTTAATTATTCTTTTAACTATTGTCTTAGCAGGAATCTTTTTTTCCAAAGGGATTGTCTCCATTATAGCTCCTGATTTTAAAAAAGATCCTGAAAAGTTTGCTTTAACTGTAAAACTTACCCAAATAATGATGCCCTTTCTTCTGCTAATCAGCCTTTCCTCTATTGTTGCAGGAATGCTCAATACCTTTAGAATCTTCTTTTTACCTGCGGTTTCTTCTGGACTTTTTAACCTGGTTTCCATCATTGTGGGAATAAGTGGATATTTTATTCTTATTAAGATGAAAATAGAACCAATTTATGCCATGGCTGTAGGAGTTGTATTAGGAGGAATTTTTCAGCTTTTCTTTCAGTATCCTTTAATCAAAAGGAAAGGCTTTTCTTTTTCCTTTTCTCCAGATTTTAAAGATCCCTATTTTAAAGAGGTTCTCAGACTTATTTTTCCTGTTATTTTTGGTTTATCTGTGGTGCAGATAAATATATTTATAAATACTTTTTTTGCCACTTCCTGTGGAGAGGGAGCTGTTTCCTGGTATTCCTATGCTTTTAGAATTATGTATGTTCCCTTGGGGCTTTTTGGAGTGGGACTTTCTCAGGCACTTTTGCCAGAGCTTTCAAGACAAATAGCAAGAGAGGACTATACCTTAGCCAAGGATACCTTTTGCAGAGCTTTAATAGTATCCCTCAGTCTTTCCATACCCTCAGCTATAGGTCTTTATGTGCTCTCAAAGCCTATTATAACCATTCTTTTTGAAAGAGGAAAATTTACCCTTTATGATAGCTTACAAACCTCGGGTGTGCTTCAAATTCTGGCAATAGGACTTCCTTTTTATGGTCTTTCTAAAACCACTGTCCCTCTTTTTTACTCTCTGGGAAAAACCATTATTCCAGCTATAGGTAGTGTAATAGCAGTTCTCACCAATATAACTGTAATCCTCCTTACTATAAAAGCCCTGGGTATAAAAGGGGTAGCACTTGGAACAAGCCTTTCCTTACTTTCTCAATCTATTTTTTTACTTACCATAGCCTTTTTAAAATTAAAAGCTCCAAACTTGCGTTTTATAACAAAAAGCCTTTTTACCCTCTTTTTAGCTTCTCTAAGTCTTTTTATAACCCTTAAATTAGCTGTATTTTATATAAAAAACTATTTAATACTTATAGGCGCTGCCATTCCATTGGGAGCTTTTATATTTATAGGTATTTGTAAAATTTTAGGTCCTGAAGAGACCTTTTTATTTTTTGAACGATTATTTGGTAGATTTAGAAAAATTCGGGGTTGACGCTATTTTAAAAGATCTTAAATTTGTAAAAAATACAAATTTTTTAAAGGAGGTTTTAAAATTAATCCAGTTGTTTTAGACTTTGCTCTGAAGGAAAAGGAAAAACTCCTAAAAACCCTTTATCATTATGTAGAAAAAACCTATCAAACTTTTCCTTTAGCCTGCAAGCCAGGGTGCAATTTATGTTGCACTCAGCGAATATTTGCAACTTCTATTGAGGCTTATTACATTTTGGAAAGCCTTTCAGAGGAAGACTTAAATATATTAAAAGGTTTTAAAAATTATCCGCGTCCAAAGCTATCCCACAATCAAACCCTCCTTTGTTATATGCAGGGAGTTGAGCCTGAACCAGAGGAAATGCCAGTTACTTTAGAACCTTGTCCTTTTTTAACGCAGGACGGACTTTGCAGGATTTATGAAAGGCGCCCTCTTATGTGCAGACTTATGGCTTCAGTTGTAACTTGCAGTAATAGAGGAGCAGAGCTTCCTCCTTTTCTTTTTAAAGTAAGCACTATTGCCTTACAACTGGTTGAAAATATAGATATAGGAGGAGTTTACGGAAACCTCTTTGATCTTTTAAACTTTTTACAAAGCTATAAAAAAGGAGAGGCTGAAGAAGTTCCAGATTATCTTTTAAACAACATAGATATAGACGATCTTCCTATTTTACCAGAGGAAAAGGACTTAAAAAAATGGGTGGGAAATCTATACAGAACTCCTGTGGAAGAAAATACCACTTTTAGAGACCTTTTGCAGAAATTAAGGGCAGATTTTCAAAACTATGAATCTTTATCCTTTTTAAGGGATATTTTTTAAATGTATATTGGAAAAGTTAAAATTCATCAAAAAGAGGCTGAAAATATTTATCTTTTAGGAATAAAAACTAATAAGGAGCTTTTAGAAAAGTTTCAACCAGGGCAGTTTATAAAAATAAAAATTAATCACAGAATGGATCCTCTTATTCCTCGTCCTTTTACCATTCATGCTGTAGAGGAGGACCTTTTTTATATCCTTTATCAGGTAAAAGGAAAGGGCACTTATGCTTTAAGCAGGATTCAAGAAGGAGAAGAGATTGAGTTTCTGGGACCTCTTGGGAAACCTTTTCCTTTTTTAAAAAATTATATTATCTGTGCAGGAGGAATTGGAATAGCAGGTTTTGGTTACCTTTTACAGAAGGCAGTTTACAAAAAAGAATTTTTTCCTCCTGATAAGATTTTTTATGGAGCAAGGAGTAAAAAAGATCTTGTAAGACTTTCTTTTTTAAAAGACTTTGGTATTCCTTTAGAAATAGCTACAGATGATGGTTCAGCAGGGTATCATGGATTTGTAACTTCCCTTGTGGAAGAAGAACTTAAAAAGAATCCCAGAGATATTATAGCCTGTGGTCCTTTTCCCATGCTGAAAATACTGGCTGAAATAGGAAAAAGGTATAAAGTAAAAACTTACTTAGTTATGGAAACTTTTTTAGGATGTGGCACAGGATTTTGCAGGGGCTGTGTAGTTCCTTTAAAAAAAGGAGAATATGCCCATCTCTGTATAGATGGACCAACTTTTTTAGCAGAGGAGATAGAGTTTGAGCTTATTAGTTAAAATAGGAAATTTAGAGCTGAAAACACCTTTAATGCTTGCCTCAGGAACCTGGGGTCTTGGAGAGAATCTGGATAATTTTTTTACCAGAGAGGAGATCAAAACTTACATAGGTGCTCTGGTAACTAAAGGAATTTCTTTAAAACCAAAAAAGGGAAATCCACCTCCCAGACTTGCTGAAACTCCCTGTGGAATAATAAATTCTATAGGACTTGAAAATCCAGGGATAAAGGAGTTTAGAGCTAAGTATTTACCTAAGTTAAAAAGCTATGATGTGCCGCTTATTGTTAACATTCACGGAGAAGAGATAAGTGATTTTGTAGAACTGGTGGAGGAACTGGAAAAAGAAGATATTCAGGGAGTGGAGTTAAATATTTCCTGCCCTAATGTGAAAAAAGGAGGAATTTTCTTTTCTTCAGATCCTGCGGTGGTTAAAGAGCTAATTGAGGTAGTTAGAAAAAAGTGTAGCAAATTTCTTGCAGTGAAGCTTTCTCCTGTGGGAGCAGTTTTTGAAATAGCAGAAATTTGTGAAAAAGCTGGGGTTGATGCTGTAGTTGTGGCTAATACTTATCCAGCTTTAGCTGTATTAAATTACAGCCCTTTTAAGATTTTACGAGGTGGTCTTTCAGGACCCGCTATAAAACCTCTTACTTTGCGGTTGGTATATGAACTTTCTCAAAAATTGAGAATTCCTATTATCGGATGCGGTGGTATAATTTCTGGAAAAGATGCTTTGGACTATTTAATTTGCGGAGCTAAGGCTTTTCAGATAGGTACAGCTAATTTAATAGATCCACGCTCTGCTATAAAAATAATAAAAGAGCTGAAGGATTTAAGACATGGCTTATGTAATTAGAGCTTTATCCGTAAACAAAAACTTTAGAGCCTTTGCTGTAGAATGTAGGGATGTAGTTGAAACAGTTAGAAGAGTTCAGAGTTTAAGTCCTGTGGCTTCGGCTGCCCTTGGAAGAGCACTTGCAGGAGTGGCTTTGCTTTCTGCAGACTTGAAAATAGGAAAAATACTTTTGCAAATAAACGGTGGTGGACCACTTGGAGAGATTTTAGCTGAAGGAGATTATCAGGGAAATCTCAGAGGCACTGTGCAGCATCCTGAGGTTTATTTAGACCCAGTAAATAAAAAATTACCTGTAGGTCAGGCAGTGGGAAAAAATGGTTATATCTCTGTGGTAAAAGACCTTGGTTTAAAAGAAGTCTATCAGAGCTCTGCTAAGTTGATTTCTGGAGAGATTGCAGAAGATCTCGCTTACTATCTTACAGTTTCTGAACAGGTCCCTTCTGCTGTTTCTTTAGGAGTATTAGTAGATACAGATGGAACTATACTTGCAGCAGGTGGCTTTTTAATTCAAAAATTACCTGAGGCTACTGAGGAAGAAATAGAAGAATTAGAAAAAAAACTTAAAAGTTTTCCACAAGTTACCACACTTCTTTCCCAGGGTGAAACCCCTGAAAAGATACTTGAAAAAATTTTTCCAGAGATAAAAATTCTGGAAAAAAGGGAGCTAAGATATAAATGCAGTTGTAGCATTGAAAAAGTGGAAAGCACTCTTATAGCTCTTGGGGCTGAAGAACTGGAGAATTTTTTAAAAGAAAATAAACCTGTAGAAGTAATTTGCCATTTTTGCAGAACTAAATATACTATACCCTTAGAAAGGGTTAAAAAACTTTTAGAAGAGATTAAAAATAAAGGAGAAAGAAAATGATTTTTAGATTAATTTTGTGGATTATTATAATTTTATGCGTGGTATTTTTCGTTATATTTAATGTAGAACCCAAGGTTCAGGTTCATCTTTTACCAGGTATGACCTTTGAAAATATTCCTTTAGCCTTAGTAATAATTGTTAGTTTTATTCTGGGGCTGCTCTCAGGAGTGATAATTTCTCTTTCTCAGGTAATAAAGTATAAAATGGAGCTGAGAAAACTTAACAAACAGAAAGAGCTTCAAAAGAAAGAGACTCAAACTCAAGAGAGCTCCTCCTTAGAAGAAAATTAAAAAAATGCAAATACTTTCCACATTATTTGAAATTATCCAAAAAGGAGTTCAAGATGGTATTTTCCCTGGGGCTGTAATAGGAGTTTCTTATGAGAATAGAAGATATATCGTGGGAGGCGGATACAGGGCATTTACTCCCTTTATTGAGCCTATGGAAGAAGATAATATTTTTGATCTTGCTTCCCTTACCAAACCCTTAGCTCTTGCTTTTACCTTTATGTTTCTTTTACAAAAAGACCCAAAAATAGATTTGCAGGCTCCTATAGGAGAATATCTTCCTTTAAAAAAAGATCTGGCAGGTATTCCAATTTTTAGATTCCTGAATCACACATCTGGTTTAAAGGACTGGTATCCTTTTTATAAAGACATTTTAAAAGAGGAAAATTCTTATAAATTGAAAAATCTCATAGAAATCTTGCAGGACCTTCCTCTGGAATATACTCCAGGCACAAAAAGTTTGTATTCTGACTTGGGATATTTTCTTTTAACCTATCTTCTGGAAAGTGTGTATAAAAAAGATTTAGAAGAGTTATTTAAAGAGGCAAAAAGGATAATACCTTTTAGTAAAAGGGCTTTTCTGGATTTCAGACCATTAAAAAAAGGAGTTGATCAGGAGAAAGTGGTTCCTACCTCGGTTTGTCCCTGGAGTAAAAAGATTTTAAGAGGGATTGTGGAGGATGAAAATACCAGAGCCCTTGGAGGGGTTTCAGGAGTTGCAGGGCTTTTTGGAAATATTTACGGAGTTTTAGATGCCTTAGAGTTTCTGGTTGCCTGCTATAAAGGAGAAATTAGAGACTTATCTTCAAAAGTAATCTCTCAGTTTGTTGACCATAGAGAAGATATTTCAGAATATGCCCTTGGTTTTATGCTGCCCAATGAAAAAGAAAAAGTATTACTAAAGGATAAGGTATCTTCCCATACTATAAGACACACAGGTTTTACAGGCTGCTCCTTTTTTATGGATCTGGAAAAAGGGCTGATAATAGTTTTACTTTCTAACAGAGTGCATCCAGATAGAAGTAATACAAAAATTAGAGAATTCAGACCTTGGTTTCACAAAAAGGTAATAGAAATACTTATTTAATAGCTTCAGAGAGTTCCTTACTTCTTTGATAAGCTTTATATATAGCAGAAATTACTATTCCAGGAAATCCTTTTTCATAAAGCACTTCAAGGGCTGAAATAGTTGTTCCTGCAGGAGAGGTAACCATACTTTTTAGTTCATAGGGATTTTTCTTGGATTTGGTCATAAGCTCTACTGTTCCTATAACAGTTTGGAATGCCAGTTTTTCAGCAAGAGGACGAGGAAGCCCTGCTCTTACTCCTCCATCAATAAGAGCCTCTATAAAAAGGGCTACATAAGCTGGTCCACTTCCAGAAAGAGCAGTTACTGCATCTATTAAAGATTCATCTAAAATAACAGTTTCTCCAATGGCTGAAAATAAAGTCTCTGCTATTTTAATATCCTCTTCAGTAGCATGAGAACCTTTTGCAATAGCACTTATACTTTTGTGAACCAGAGCACAGGTATTGGGCATAATTCTTACTAACCTTGTTTTAAAAGGAAGAATATTTTCATAAAAACTTATAGGTAATCCTGCAGCTATGGTTAAAATTAAGTGCCTTTCTGGCTTAATAAAAGGTTTTATTTCTTCTAAAACTTTTTTCATTACTTGAGGTTTTACAGCTAAAAGAATGAGATTTTTACTTTTTACTACTTCAGAATTTTTGTCTGTAAGATTTACATGATAAAAATCAGCTAAATATTGTCTTCTGGCTAAGAGAGGTTCAGAAACTAATATATTTTCTGGGGATAAGAGATTTTTATCAAGAAATCCTTTAATTAAAGCCTCAGCCATCTGACCACCACCAATAATTCCAATTTCCTTTACAACAGACATACCAAAAACCTCCT
>CAZQIW010000007.1:0-3328 GCA_964593845.1 uncultured Thermodesulfatator sp.
ATATAATAAGTCCTCCTTGTTCTTCAATACAAATAGCCTTCTAATGCATATTTGTCTGTTTCCTTTTTCAAAATTAAGCCCTACTATCGCTCCATATACCCTTACCTTTCGGTTTTTTCTATAAACTCGTCCCCTCTCGTATAAAATTTTTTATTTTTAAATATAATTAATATTACAAAAATTGCATGTTTGTTTTTAAATAACATATTAATTTTAAAAAATCAAGTCTTTTATGAAAATTTTTGGCAGTATAATAAATTGTATATAAAATAAATAAGAAAATAAACAAACTGTTGCTTTTTGAGAATTCAATTGCTATAATATTACTATGCCTGTAAGTGTAGCGTTTATAAAAAACTGGAAAATGTAGACCCTCGGCTCCGAGAAGTGCTTCTATCCTTGCTTGAAGAGTTAGAACGCCAGCGGGAAGAATCTGTTACTAAAAAGGAGTTTAATGAATTAAAAGAAATCGTGCGGGATTTAGGAAAAATTGTTAAAGAGCTTGCTGAAGCTCAAAAGAAAACTGAAAAAGAAATCGCTAAGCTTGTCAAACGAATGGATGCCTTTGAAGAGCGTTTAGAGGGACTTTCTAACTCAGTAGGTTATACCTTAGAAAATGCTGCTTACAAAGGCTTACCTAAACTTCTGGCTGAGAGATGTGGGCTTAAGGTAGAAGATCGTCTTATCAGGCGTTATTTTACCGTAGGTCAAAAAGACATCCAGATAAATATCTATGGCTATGCAAGGAAAAACGGTAAACGATTGCTTATTTTAGGAGAGTGTAAGGTAAGACCCTCCAAGAGAGAGATAGAGCAATTTGAAAAGTATGCCCGGTGGATAGCCGAACAAGAAGGAACAGAGGTATTTTTAGTTTTTGTCGCACACGATTTTCCTCCTAAAATAGAGAAGCTTTTGCAGGAAAAAGGCATAATGTATTTCTGGTCTTATGAACTTGAATAAGAGTTATCCCTTCAAACAGCTTTTTCAGAAAATAAAAAAATTATTTTTAAGTTTTTCCCATTTTTTCTAAAAAGGCTTTATTATAAGCACTCCATATATCTCTTTGAGAAAGAAAACCCACTAATTTTTTAGGATTATTTGGATCTACTACAGGAAGACGCTCAATGTGATGGTATCTCATTTTTGACATGGCTGCTTCTAAAGTATCATCAGGATAAATAGTAATTACTGGAAAGGTTTTTAAATCTTTAACTCTAACATTTCCAATGTCTTCTTTTCCAAGCATCTCTCTGAAGTTTTGAAATGAAATAATGCCACACAACTCTCCTTTTTCGTCTATTACAGGGAAACAAGTGTGTTTTTTATCTCTTACAAAAGCAAGAAATTCTTTAAAGGTAAGATCTTCTGGAACAGCTATTACCTTAGGTGTCATAGCATCTTTAACTTTAATAGAAGCAAGTATATTCCTTTCATGTCCAGCGTGAAGATTAATACCCTGCTGGCTTAGTTCGTAGGTATCAATAGAATCTTTACTAAAGACATAAGCAACTAAAAGACCTGTAATAGAGGCGAATAAAATAGGAAGGATTATATAATAGTTACCAGTCATTTCAAAAGCTAAAAATACTGCAGTTACAGGAGCATGAGTTAGAGCTGAAAGAAAAGCCCCAATACCTACTGCTGCATAGGCAGGATAATCAGCAGTAATATGAGGAAAAAAATGATGAACCACTGCTCCAAAAGCTCCACCAGCCATAGCTCCGATAAAAAAAGCAGGAGAAAACATTCCTCCCACTCCACCTGAACCTAAGGTAATAGCTGTGGCAATAATTTTTAAAATTACTAAAACAAACATTAGCCAGGGTAACATTTGAGCATTTAAAACTTTTTCTACCTCTTTATATCCAATTCCAAATATTTGAGGAAAGAATATACCTATTAAACCTACTAAGAAAAAACCGATAAAGGGTTTTAAATAAGTAGGATAAGGCAATTTTTGGAAGTAAGCTTTTATGCCATAAAATACACGAATAAAAAAATAAGCAAGTATTCCTAAGAAAACTCCTAAAAGGATATAGAAAATTAATTCCCAGTAACTTACAAAAGAATAAGTAGGCATTTTAAAGGCAGAATGATTACCAAACAAAGCACGGGCAGTAATAGTGCCCATTCCCGAAGAAACAACTACAGGCATAAAGTTTGTCAACTCAAAATTACCTAAGAGCACGATTTCTAAAGCGAAAAAAACCCCTGCAATAGGAGCATTGAATACAGAAGCAATAGCTCCTGCTGCTCCACAGGCGATAAAAGTTCGCCTTTTTTCTTCTGAAGCTACAAAAAACCGACTGATGGCTGAGCCTACAACTCCTCCTATCTGAGCAATAGGACCTTCTTGCCCGGCACTTCCTCCAAGCCCTAAGGTAACGACAGAGGCTAATATTTTAGCAAGTGCCCGTTTTATAATAAAAACTCCACCTTTTAAATTTACATTAACTAAAAAATCTGGAAATCCATAGCCATAAATCTCTGGACCAAAAACTTTGGCTAACAAAAATAAAATTGCTGGAGGAATAAGAAGCAGAAAAGGAATAAAAAGATAATAAGTAAAAGAAGAATAACAAAAATTAAGAAAAGGGATAAAAATATTATCCCATAAAGTTCCTACAGCTTTTATAAATAAATAACTACCTAAAGCAGCAAAAACTCCAATAATAAAAGCAACCAAAACCAGAAAAACATACCCTGGAAGCTTGAGCTTTTCAAAAAAAGTAAGAAGCTTTTTCCTAATAACTCCAGTTATCATACTATTTTTAAGTATAAACAAAATAAAAGAAATGTCAAAAAAAATTTTAAATAAATTTGAGAATTTTTATAACTAAGAAATGTGAGCACAGGAAGATAAACAGGGCTAATATTCTGACAAACTTTCGTAAAATTGTAATTTTAAATTGCAATAAATTCAATTGCAATAAATAAAAATATTTGTTAAAATGAGAAATATGAATTACGAATTTGAAAATTTTCTTCAACACTTTGAGAAAATTTCTCCTCAAACTATTGAAAAAGTTCTAAAAAATTTTCTGGAAAATCATCCTGAAATACTGGAAAATGCTCTTTCTAAAAATACTTACATTCTTCAAAAGGTAGTAGAAAAACTTACTTACTTTAATATTACTACTAAAGAGGATATAAAATTAGTGATTGCAACGACAAATAAACGCTTTGAAGAAATAAACAATCGCTTTGAAGATATGAATAAGCGTTTTGAAGAGACAAATAAACATCTTAAAGATGAAATAAAATTAATGATTGCAACGACAAATAAACGCTTTGAAGAAATAAACAATCGCTTTGAAGATATGAATAA
>CAZQIW010000007.1:3428-18380 GCA_964593845.1 uncultured Thermodesulfatator sp.
CAACGACAAATAAACGCTTTGAAGAAATAAACAATCGCTTTGAAGATATGAATAAACGATTTGAAGAGACAAATAAACATCTTAAAGATGAAATAAAATCAGTAATTGAAACAACAAATAAAAGATTTGAAGAAATGAATAATCGTTTTGAAGAAATGAATAAAAATTTCAAGGAAGAGATAAAACTAATGATTGAAATGACAAATAACCGCTTTGAAGATATGAATAAACGATTTGAAGAGACAAATAAACATCTTAAAGATGAAATAAAATCAGTAATTGAAACAACAAATAAAAGATTTGATGAAATGAATAAAAGTTTCAAAGAAGAGATAAAACTAATGATTGAAGCCACAAATAAGCGTTTTGATGATATGAATAAACGCCTTAAAGATGAAATAAAATTAGTAATTGAGGTAACAAATAAGCGTTTTGAAGATATGAATAAAAGATTTGAAGATATGAACAAACGCTTTGATTTTCTTACTAAACTTATAGTAGGGTTTAATGTTCCTATCTTACTTTGTCTTTTTGGTCTTTTGTTAAGGGTCCTTCTTAAAACTTAAAAATCAAAAAAGAAAATATGCTCAAGTCCCACTTAAATAAAAACTGGATTGTTCTTATAGATGGTTCCTCCTTTGTTTATCGGGCTTACTTTGCTATTTCTGGATATTTAGCCACTACCAAAGGGATTCCCACTAAAGCCGTTTTCGGCGTTACTCAAATGGTTCTTAAAATCCTAAAAGAATGGGAGCCTGAATATATAATATGGTTTATGGATGAAAAAGAACCCACCTTCAGGCATAAAGTTTATAAAGATTATAAAGCTACAAGACCAAAAATGCCAGATGACTTAAAAATACAAATTCCTTATATAAAAAAAATTATACCAGCACTTGGGATTCCCTTTGTCTCTTGTCCTGGATATGAAGCAGATGACCTTATCGCAACCTTTATTCATAAAATCCTTAAAAAAACAGATTGTCCTGCAGTAATTGTAGCAGGAGATAAAGACCTTTATTCTTTAGTTTCAGAAAAGGTATGCATTTATGATCCTGTGAGAGAAACTTTTTTAGATAAAGAGGCTTTTTTAAAAAAATACGGATTTCCTCCAGAGCTTTTTCCAGAATTTCGGGCTTTAACAGGGGATAAAAGCGATAATATCCCTGGAGTTCCTGGGGTTGGAGAAAAAACAGCAAAAGATCTTATCTACAGATTTAAAAACCTGGAAAATCTTTTTTCTAATCTCTCAAAAGTAACCTCAAAAAGAATAAGAGAAAATCTTCTCAAACATAAAGAAGATGTTTTTAACAATGTAGCCCTTCTTACACTAAATTTTAATGCCCCCTTACCTTCTGAAGATTTACTTTTTTATAGAAAAAGAGAACCAGACTATCTTCTCCTAAAACAACTTTTTAAGGAACTTGAGTTTAGAAAATTTCTTACAGAACTTAAACTCCCCTCAACCCAGCTCAGCCCTTCCTTAATTGAAAAAGAAAAAATAGATGAGGAAGAACTCAAAAAAGCAGAATTTTTAAGCATCTTGCCTTTCAAAGAAGCTCACACCCTTTTTAATCTTGGTCCTTCAAAAGAAGTGCTTTTCTCTTTTAATGAAAAGGAGTCTTATAAACTTAAGCTGGATTCCCTAAACCTCTCTGATTTTAAAGGAACTATAATTTTGCACGATTATAAGGACTTTCTCAAAAGCTGTGAACTTTTTCTAACGAAACCCTTTGATACCAAGATAGCTGCCTATCTCATCAATCCCTCTTTAAAAAACTACGATCTTCCTTTTCTTCTGCAGGAATATCTGGATATAAACTTAGCTGGTTTAAGAGTTTCTAAAAAAGAAATAGAAGCAATTAAAAGTTGTGGACTTTATCTTCTTGGAAAGGAGCTGATTAAAAGGATTGAGGAAGAGGGTTTAGCTCTCTGGATGGAAAAAGTGGAAGTGCCTTTAAGTGAAGTTCTCTTTGCTATGGAAAAAAGAGGATTTAAGATAGATGTTGATTATGTAAGAACACTTAGTCAGGAATATCATAAAAAGTTAAAAGAGATAGAAGAGAGGCTTTTTGAGATAGCAGGATGTAGATTTAATCCTCGCTCCAGTAGAGAAGTGGCAAAAATTCTTTTTGATAAACTAAAACTTCCGCAGATAAAAAAAACACCCAAAAGTTCTTTACCCTCCACTGATGCTGAGGTCTTAGAGGAGCTTGCCCCACTTCATCCCTTTGTTCAGTTATTCTTACAGTATAGAACCTTCTATAAAATAAAAAGCACTTATATAGAAGCCTTTTTAAAATATGTGTCCTCTGCCACTCATCGCCTCCATACAGAGTTCAATCAGACAGGCACAGCTACAGGAAGGCTTAGTTCTCAAAATCCAAATCTTCAGAATATCCCTGTGAAGGGAGAGGAAGGGCTTGCTATAAGAAGAGCCTTTATTGCTGAAGAAGGATACCTTCTCTGCAGTCTGGACTATTCTCAGATAGAACTCAGGATTCTTGCCCATTTTTCAGAAGACGAAAATCTTATAACAGCTTTTGAAAGAGGAGAGGACATCCACACTTTTACTGCCTGTGAACTCTTTGGAGTTACACCTGATAAGGTTACCCCAGAGATGAGGAGAATGAGCAAAGTTATTAACTTTGGAATAGCTTATGGAATGAGTGCCTATGGTTTGAGCAAGGAGTTAAAGATTGATGTAAAAGAGGCAGAAGCCATAATTAAGAGATACTTTAGCAGATATCCAGGAATTAAGAAATATGTAGAGGAAATGATAGAGTTTGCAAAAGAACACGGCTATGTAACTACTTTAGTTGGAAGAAAAAGGTATATACCTGAAATTTTTAGCCCCAACCGAAGTGTAAAAGAACTTGGACATAGAATAGCAGTTAACACACCTATTCAGGGGTCAGCCTCAGATCTTATTAAGTGTGCTATGGTGGCTCTTTATACTGAACTAAAAAGAAGAAAATTAAAAACAGAGATTATTTTACAGGTGCACGACGAGTTAATTTTAGAAGTGCCTGAGGAGGAAGTGGAAACCGTTAGAGAACTTGCCTCTAAGATAATGGAAAGCCCTTTTGAATATTTAGAGCTTCCTTACAAGCTTAAAGTTCCATTAAAAGTTAATGCAGCCTTTGGAAAAAACTGGGCTGAATGCAAGTAAAAAATAAATGCGTCTTGATAAGTTTTTAAGTCATATAGGTTATGGCTCAAGAAAAGAGGTTGCTGTTCTTATAAAAAAGGGAAAGGTAAAAGTTAATTCTCAGGTTATTAAAGATCCTTCTTTTAAAGTAAATCCTGAGAAAGACATAATTGAAGTTTCAGAAAAGAGATTAGAGCTGAAAAGTTCTCTTTTTTATTACAAGTTTTACAAACCCAAGGGTTATGTCACTTCTACCAAAGATCCATCTTCTCCCACTATAATGGAGATAATTCCTCAAGATCTTCCAGGATATTCTAAAATTTTTCCTGCAGGAAGGCTGGATAAAGATGCAGAGGGGCTTCTAATTCTTACAAATGATGGCACACTTGCCCACAGAATTATTCATCCCAAGTGGAAGCTTCCCAAGGTTTATGAGGTTAAAATAAGTCCAGAACTAAAAGAGGGAGATAAAGAAGTTCTGGAAAAGGGAGTTGAACTTTCCGATGGGAAAACTCTTCCCTGTAAGCTAAGGATTTTAAATGAAGAAAAGACAGAGCTTGAGATTACGGTTTATGAAGGGCGTTATCATCTTTTAAAAAGAATGTTTGGCAAGCTTGGATACAGAGTGCTCCATATTAAAAGGATAGCTGTAGGACCTATTAAGCTGGAAGATTTAAAAGAAGGAGAAATTCGCCCCCTTACAGAAAAAGAGATAGAAGAGCTGAAAAAGAGTTTAAAATTATAAATCAACAGGGAAGAACAATAATAAACCTTGTGCCTCTGGGCTTATTTTTCTCAATTTTAAAAGTGCCGTGATGAAGCTGAATTATAGAATAAACCATAAGAAGCCCTGTTCCTATTTCTTTTAGCTTTATAAGCTCTCCTTTTTCTATTTTTTCCTGAATATCCTCTGGGATTCCTTCTCCATTATCAGCTATTTCTATTATAACAGACCTGCCTTCTCTAACTAAAAATATTTCAATTTCTCCTTCTTCATTCATAGCCTTTATACAGTTATCAATAAGGTTAATCCAGACTCTTTTAAATTGAAACTTATCAAAAAGGCATTCTGCCTCATCCTCTGCTTTAATATCAAATTTTACCTTTGGATAGGCAAATTCATAAAGGTCTATTACCTCTAAAAGGCTCTCAAGAAGGCTCCCTTTTTCCAAATTAAGAGCAGGCTTTCTGGAAAAATAGTAAAAGTCTGTAGCTAATTTTCTTAATTCTTCCACATATTTCTCTATAGTGCCTGTGGTCTTAAGTAAGACCTCTTTTTCCCGACCCTCAAGAGACCTTTCAAGCTGTCTTCTTAATCTTTCCACAGAAAGTTTAATAGGAGTTAAAGGGTTTTTGATCTCATGGGCAATTCTTAAAGCTACCTCTTTCCAGAGTGAAAGCCTTTTAAGTTTTTCCTTTTCTTCTAAATTTTCCACAATTAACATAAATTCAGGTTCTTTAAAAAATTTCAGTTTTATAATGGTTATTCCCAAGATAATTTCTTTTTCGTTTTTAGTAAAATCAAAAGTTTTATAAAAAGGCTCTTCCAGATCCACAGATTTCAAAATAGAAGAAATTTCTAAAAACTCTAAAAATTCCTCTGGATTTTTAAATCCGTAGGTTTTAAAAAGCTCTTTAAGGCTTTGATTGAGATATTTCACTTCATACTGCATATTTAAAATAAGAACACCTATGGGCAAGTGATTTAAAATAGATATCAAATATTCATTATATCTTTTAAGTTCTTCCTCATACTCTTTTAGTTTTTTTGCCATATCTTTAAAAGACTTTATCAGAAGCCCAAGCTCATCCTCTGAGATACCAGTTAAAGGCAGGTCTTCTATCTGAAAATCCTTTTGCGAGATCTTTTGGGTAGCAAGCACCAGGTTATGAAGAGGTTCTGTTAGATTTTTTCCTATTTTACTTCCTACCCAGATTCCTATAAAAATAACAAGAAGTAATACTGAAAAGCCTGCAAGCATTAAAAACTTTTTAAAAATTTTAAAATACTTTTTTTCTGGAAAAGAAGACTTCCCTGAAATTAACTCTATGTGAAACACCTTGCCTGTAGCAAGAATAAACTCCCTTCCTTTTTTATCTTTGCAAGGAATAAATACCCTTATTAAAATGCCAGAATTGATAGTAGATACCTGAGTGACAGGTATTTTTTCTGTTCTCAATTTCTCTAAGATTGATGGAGGAATTCCCAGTTTGTGGTCTATTTTAGAAGAATAAGTTTTTTTATAAAGCTCTCCTGAATAGGTATAAACCTCTATAGAATCTAAACCTGAAAAATAGCGATACCTTTCTCTAAGGACTTTGCTTCTTATTTTTGTAGTTCTTGAGATATACTTCTTTATTATGTTTTGACCCTTAATCAAAAGCTCTTGCTCAATTTCTTTATAATAATCCTCAGCTTTTACTAACTGAGCTATAAACTTTTCTCTAAAAAACTCTTTTAACCAGTAATCCAAGGTCTTTTTAAAGAAGAAAAAACTCCCAAGAACCAGAATGATAGAAGGAAAAATTATGGAAAGAAAGTAAGTGGCAAAGAACTTTATTTTTATGCTTTTAGAGATTTTTTTTACCTTAATTTCCCAGAAGATCTTAAATAGATAGCGAAAGATGAAATAAAGTAAAACCAAAATAAAAATGAGATTTAGCTGAAAAAGAAGGAAAAGAAGCACATTTTTCTGAGAAAGACTTAAAAAAGAAAAATCAAAAACTTTAAACTCAAGCCAGACGAATGATACTATTACAGGAAGTAAAAAAAGAAAAAATCTTATTTTTTTTAAAAAAGTTTTAAAATACCCCCAGAACCTCATCTAAACTTATGCTTTTTGAGGACTCAAATGTTTTACAATGTAGTTTTTTGCTGTAATTTAAATCGTCTGTTAAATGGGTTTTATATTTTATTCTCACTTTTACTGTTAAATATAAATATTTTTTGTCCTTCGGAAATTTCCATTTTAAAGGATGGGAATCAAGTTCAACCACCTTTAATACTGCATCCTCAGCTCTTTTAAAGAAAGTTAAACCAAAATTATCTTTTAAAAAATATAAATTTTTTTCTGGATTGTAATGAAGGGTTTGAAAATAAAGCTCTTTATGAAGAAGAATATCACTAAATAAAAAGCGTTTTTTATAAATTTCAAAGGTATAGTGAATAAAAATAGGATATTTTTGAGATTTTAAGGCTAATACTAAGGATTGAAAAGGAAATTTTTTATAAAATGCAGTTACTACCAACTGATTTTTATAAGGATATACCTGAATTTTTTTTATTTCAAAAGCCTCTGCTATTTGCAGAAAAAGAAAAAAGAAGAAAAGAAAAAAAGTTATTTTTAAAAGTCTCATAAATTTCAATAATAACATGGTTTAAATTTGAGACAAGGTAAGTTTTTTACAAATGATAGGAAGCATGCTTTCTTATAATTTCTTTTTTAGTAAAGAGGACTTCGTATTCGCAAAGTCCAAATTTTTCAGCAATTTCTTTAATCCGATTTAATACCTCTTCTTTGGTTTTACCGTGGATCATAGTGTAAAGATTGTAAGACCAGTCAGGATAAGTTTTTCTAAGATAACAGTGGGTTACAAAAGGAAGGCTGCTTAAATAAGTTCCTATTTCTTCCACCTTTTCTTCTGGGATTTTCCAGGCTACCATAGCATTACCTTCAATCCCTGCAAGATTGTGTCTTAAAGTAATTCCCAGTCGCCTTATAATTCCTTTATTCATAAGAGATTTAATAATTTCTAAAACCTCTTCTTCTGAAAGTTTAATCTTTTTAGCAATTTCATAAAAAGGACGCCTACAGATTGGAAGACCTTCTATTAAAGTTTTTAACACTTTTTTTTCTTTTTCCGAAAGTTTTTGCATTTCCTCAGAGCCTCTTTACAATTTCTAAAACTACATCTGCAACACCTTCTATAATCATCTGCACTGCTACGACTGAGAGGATAAGTCCCATAAGACGAGTCATAGCACCAATGGCAGAAGGTTTAAGTCTTCTGGTAAGAAGTTCACCGTAGATAAAACAAAAGTAAGTAAGCAAACACACTAAGCCAAAAATAGAAATTACTATAAAAATACTTAAAAAATCACTTTTTTTACCCACAAGAGAAAGAGCAGTAGTTATAGTTCCAGGACCTGCAAGAATAGGAGTCCCCAAAGGAGTGATGGCGATATCTTTAGCTTCTTCTTCTATTTCCTCTATTTCTTCCTCTTTTTTAAAAAGTTTAGGATGCTCTTCTTCTGTAGGATGATGTTGATGAGACCTTCTTGCTCTTACAAGATTATAAGCAATCATAAAAAGCAGTATTCCACCTGCTATACGAAAGGCAGGAAGAGTAATTCCAAACAATCTAAAGATAATGTTTCCACCTAAGGTAAATACAACAACAACTCCAAAAGCAAAGAGAACCCCGTTAAGAGCCACTTTACGATGCTCTGCTTCTGGCAAATGACTTACTAAAGAAAGAAAAATAGGGGTATTACCTATGGGATTCATTATAGCAATGAAGGAAAGAAAGACTTGTAAAATAAAACCAAAAGTAAAGTATTCCATAAGTTCAGTAAGGTATGAAGTTAGTGTTTAAAAATATTATAAAAGATTTCAAAAATAAAGCAATTTTTAAAAGTGATTCAACATTTTGGATAAAAGAAAGATATATAGAGGGGCTTAAAAACTTAAAAAAATTAAAAGCATATATTGTTTAAAAAATCCTTGACAAAATCAGAAAAAAAGTTAGACTTTAGCAAAAACTTAAAAAGGAGGGATCTTCTTTTGGCGGGAATAATAGTTAGAGAGGGAGAATCCTTAGAGCAGGCTTTAAAAAGATTTAAAAGGTTGGTTGAAAAAACCAAAATTCTTTCTGAAGTTAAGAAAAGGGAGTTTTACGAAAAGCCAGGAGTAAGGCGTAGGAAAAAAAGGCAGGCAGCTCGTAAAAAACTTCTTAAAAAACTAAAGAAGTTACAGCAAAGATTAAAGGAAAGAGGATAATTTTTTCCCTTTTTTAGTGTGCAAGGTTTATTAAAAAAATTAGATTGGAATAAACTTTTAACTTATTTAGAAAAATTTATTTTTTCTGAATTTTCTAAAAAGCTTTGCCGGGGGTTAACCCCGGAATTTTCTTATAAAAAGGTTTTAAGCCTACAGGAAAAAACTCGTTTTCTTTGGAATTTACTGGAAAAAGGGCAAAAAATAGAGCTGCCCTCCCTTAAATCTTTAAATTCTCTTTTTGAAAAGGCGTATAAACGAGGACTTTTTCTACCTATAGATCTTATAGAACTGAAAAAGTGGTTTTTAATTTTAAAAAAATTAGTTCCCCTCGTTAAGGATTCGGTTTTTCATTCACTAACCATTCTATACGAAGAAATAGCCTATCTTGAGTCTCAACTGGACAGAGTTCTGGATTATGAAAGAGGAGAAATAAGAGATAAAGCCTCTTACAATCTTTTTGTAATTAGAAAGAGAATAAAAGAAGCACAGGAACTCCTTTTTTCCAAACTGGAAAAAATTAGAGAACACTTTTATAAAAAAGGATATCTTCAGGAGAACCTCTTTACTCAGAGAGAAGGAAGATATGTTTTACCTGTTAAAATTGAATATAAAAATAAGGTTAAGGGAATTTTACACGAGGTTTCTCAGAGTGGTGCTACTGCATTTATAGAACCTGTAGGAATTATAGCTCTGAGTAACGAAATAGAAGAACTTAAATACAAAGAACAGAGAGAAATTGCTAAAATTTTGAAAGAGCTTTCAGCAGAGTTTTTTACTAAATCTTATGAATTTTCTCAGATAGAAGAATTGTATGCAGATTTTGAAATATCCTTAGCCAAAGCAAAACTGGGAAGAACTTATAGAGGAGTCTTTCCTGAGCTAAAAGAAAAAGGGATTTTAAAAATTTTTTCTGGTATTCATCCTCTTTTAATTCTTAAGGATAGAGAAGAAACCTCAAATAAACCAGTTTATAATGATTTTATTGTGGAGGAGGGTTTACTCATTTCTGGTCCGAATCTTGGAGGGAAAACAGTTTCTTTAAAGACTATAGGACTTCTTACTTTGATGGCACAAAGTGGCTTTCTTATTCCTGCTAAATTTGCCGAAATTCCTGTTTTTTCTAAGATATTTGTGGATATGGGGGATGATCAGGATATTCTTCAGGGAGAATCCTCTTTTTCGTCTCACTTAAAAAGTTTAAAAGAAATTCTGGATAAGGCAGATTCCCAAAGTCTGGTTTTGCTGGATGAACCTGGAAAAGGAACCAATCCAGAGGAAGGAGTGGCTCTGGTAGCTGCTATAATTGAAGAACTTCTCAATCGCAATTCAAAAATAGTTATAACTACCCATTCTCAATTTTTAAAAACCTTAGCTTTAAAGATAAAAAAAATAAAGATAGCTACCATGGAATACGACCTTCAGACAAGAGAGCCTACCCATCGTTTGGTTTATGGTGTCTGGGGAGAATCCTTAGCCTTTGATCTTGCAAAAAGAATAGGTTTTCCTGAAAAAATTTTAAAAAGAGCTTTTGAATATCTCAAAAATAAGGAATACTGGGAGTGGTATAAAGTTTTGGAAGAGGAAATAAATAAAGTAAGAGAACTGAAAGAAGAGCTAAATCAGAAGAAAAAAGAACTGGAAGAAGAAAGAGCTAAACTTGAAAGAGAAAAAGAGGAACTGAGGGAGCGTTACTATAAAAAACTTGAGACACAAATAGTTCTCTGGAATCAAGAGTTTAAAAACTTTTTAAAAGGAATTAAAGAAAAAGGGCTATCTCAGAAAAAATTGCTTGATCAGTTTGGAGAATTTGTGAGTAAAGTTCTTGGCGATGCAGTAGTAGAGGAGGAAAAAAGAGAAATAAAAAAAGGAGATATTGTAGAAGTATTGCCTTTTAAAAAAGAAGGGGAGGTGCTGAAGGTAAAAGAAAAAACTGTAGAGGTAAAGCTGGGTAATCTTAAAATAGAAGTTCCAAAGGAAAATATAAGCAGAATCATTTCCAGAGCGTCTGAGAGAGGTTCTTCTGATTTTAAGATTTCTACTCAATCTATTTCCCTTAAGGAGAGTATGGAGAAAAAAGATCAGAAAGAGAGGGTAAAGCTACTGGGTTTAACTGTAGATGAGGCTTTAGCCGAGGTGGAGAGGGTCCTTAATAGAGCTTTTCTTTCAGGAATAAAAAAAGTTTATTTAGTGCATGGACATGGCTCTGGAAGGTTGCGTGAGGCTATAAGAGAATATTTAAAAACTCATCCCTTAGTAAATAGGTTTGAATTTGCCGAGCCTTTTGAAGGAGGAACAGGAGTTACAGTGGTTTATCTTGAAGAAAAAAATTAAAACCAAATAGCTCTTGCATAATTTGGAAACTGCGTTATAAAATAAAAAAATTGAAAGTTAACTTCTTAAACCTTTTCTAATAAAGGAGGTTTTTTTAGGTTTCATTTATTGTAAGGTTCTTTTTTATTCAGCTTAGGTGTGGTTTAATTAAATATAAACCAGAAAAATAAACATGCCTTTATACGATCTCTTTGAGGAAGTAAAAAATAGTTACGACATAGTAGAGGTAGTTTCTAACTATGTAAAGCTCAAAAGAGTAGGAAGAAACTTTGTTGGACTTTGTCCTTTTCATTCAGAAAAGACTCCTTCTTTTGTAGTAAGTCCAGAAAAGCAGATTTTTAAGTGTTTTGGATGTGGGGTTGCAGGAGATGTAGTTACTTTTTACATGAAAATTAAGGGAATCAGTTTTAAAGAAGCCCTGATAGAGCTTGCAGAAAGAGCAGGTATTCCTGTAGATAATAAAGTTTTTGTTGAAAAAAAGAAAGAAAATCAGCTTGTTGAACTTAATTATAGAGTTGCTAAGTTTTATCATCATCTTTTATATGTTCACAACTCCTCAGAAAAAGCAAGAAATTATCTTATAGAAAGAGGTCTCAGCGAAGAGACGATAAAGACCTTTTTATTAGGGTTTGCCCCTTCTGAAGGAAGGGTGCTTTCAGGTTATCTCCGTTCTTCTAAAGAGGACTTTAAAAAAGCAGAAGAAACAGGCTTAATAAAGCAAACTTCAGATGGTTCTTATATAGATCTTTTCCGGGATCGTCTTATTTTTCCTATTTTTAATCTTAGAGGGGAGTGTGTTGGCTTTGGTGGAAGGGCTCTGGAAAAAGAAGTAGAGCCTAAGTATCTAAATACTCCAGAGTCCAAAGTTTATAAAAAGTCCGAAATTCTATACGGATTGTATCATTCCAAAGAGTTTATAAAAAAAGAATCCTTAGGGTTTTTGGTGGAAGGTTATTTTGATTTTTTAACCCTCTGGGATAAAGGAATAAAAAATGTAGTGGCTACCTGTGGAACAGCTTTGACAGAAAAACATGTAAAAATTTTAAAAAAATTAAGTGAGAACTGGATTATCTTTTATGACGGAGATTTAGCAGGTAAAAAAGCTACTTTAAGAGCTATTTCCTTATTTTTAAAAGAAAACATTTTGCCAAAATGTGTGGTTCTTCCTGAGGAGGAAGATCCTGATTCCTGGGTAAAAAAATCTGATTTAAGAGATAAAGAACTGATGAAAGGTATTCAGGAGTTAACTATAGATGCCATTTCTTTTGTTCTGGATTTTTACAAAGAGGACTATAAATTAAATCCTTCCAGAACTTTTAAAGAAATTGTGGAGATTTTTAGAGAAATTGAAGATCCGGTTTTGAAAAAAAAGATAGTAAAGGAACTTAGTTTTCAACTGGATCTTCCAGAAAACGAAATTCTTAAAAGTTTTCTTAGAAAAGGAACTTTTGAAAAAAAAGAGGAAGAAAGTCCTGAGTTATCAGAAACATCGGAAAGCAGAGAGGATACTCCTCTTAAGATTATTGCTCAGTATTTAGTAAACTATCCTGAGGATCTTCCGATATTAGAAGATGCTGGATTATTAAAACTTCTGGAGTATAGTGAAGGTTCAAGATATGTGAATTTTTTAAAGTATCTAATTGAAGAACTGAAAAAGGAAAATCCCAGAATAGATTATGTGCCAGATCTTGAGTTTCAGGAAATTTTGAGTGATCTTCTTCTCAATCCGCCTTTTGAGGAGCGAGAAGAGGTGCTTTCTCAGATAAAAAATTACATCTTCCGGGAAATAACCAGAAGAGAGCTAAAAAAAATAGCAGAGAGTTTAAAGATTTTGCAGGAACAAGGAGCCAAGGAAGAGATAGAAAAACATCTTTGGCTTTTAAAAAATTCCTTTGGAAACAAATTAAATTACATAAATAGATAAAAAGGGAGGAATTAAATGAGCCTCCATAATAAAAAAACTTTTTGTTTATTTGATGAAGAAAAAGTAATACTGGAAGAAGTGCCAGAAGAAAATGAATGGATAGAAGAAGAAATTGAAGAAGATGGATTTACTACAAAAAAGAGTAAAGATCCTATAAGGATTTATTTCAAGGAGGTTTTTGCTCATGATCTTCTCACCAGAGAAGATGAAATAAGAATAGGTCAGACCATAGAAAAGAACGAACGAAAAATTTTAAAAGAAGTTTTAAAGTATTATTCTTCTACTGCTAAGTTCTTTCATCTGCTTATTCAATCAGAAAGACGCAATAAGCTCTCTTTACTTTTTAAGGACTGCGAAGAGCTTGAAAAAGAGGAAGAAAAGTTTAAAAACTGGTTAAATAGTTTAAAGCAGTGTTTAAGTGATATTTTGGAAAGTTTTGCAGAAGGTGTTGATGAAGAGTTAGTAGAAAAAACTATAGATCTTATTTATGAAGTCAGACCCAGCAAACTTCTACTTGACGAGCTTAGTTGCGAGATTTTAGAAATTTATGAAAGGATTAAAAATTTAAACAAGTTAAAAGATAAGTTTCAAAACAAATATAAATTAACCCAAGAAGATTTAGAAAAAATTTTTTCCGTAGATGGACATTATGGAAAGCTGGATAAGTATGCTACTGAATTTGCTATAGCAGGAAGTGATTTAGAAAGATTAAAAAAAGAGCTTAGGGATTATCAAAAATTCTTAAAACACTTTGATGAATTTTTTGGAGAACCGCTTGAAAAAGTTTATGCAAGCGGAGAAGTGATTTTTCAAGCTTTTCAAGAGATCAAAAAATGCAAGGAAGAAATGGTTAAATCCAATCTCAGACTGATTATTGCTCTTGCCAGAAAGTATTCTCCTAAGGGAATGTTTCTTGCAGATCTTATTCAGGAAGGAAATATAGGGCTTTTAAAAGCTATAGAAAAATTTGATTATAGAAAAGGGTTTAAGTTCAGCACCTATGCTACTTGGTGGATTAGACAAAGCATTACCAGATACCTTGCTGAAAATACTCGCACCATCAGGATTCCTCTGCATATAATTGAAACCATTTATAAAATCAGCAAGGTAATTTCTACTAAGTTTTATCAGGAGTATGGAAGAGATCCTACTATAGATGAACTGGCAAAAGAAACAGGGCTTTCCATAGAAAAGCTTAACTATGTATTTAAAGTGATGAAACAACCTATTTCCTTAGAGAGCACTGTGGGAGATGAAGATGATTCTATTTTAAGAGATTTTATAGAAGATCAGAATGCAGTAAAGCCTGATGAGGTTACTTTTAATACTGCTCTTGCTGAAAAAATCAGGGATTTATTAAAGACCCTTTCTCCACGCGAGGAGAAAATTATCCGTATGAGGTTTGGGATAGGAGAAAGAGAGTCTTATACCCTTGAAGAAGTAGGAAATAAGTTTGGAGTAACCAAGGAAAGAATAAGACAAATAGAGAACATTGCCTTGAGAAAACTCAAGCATCCTAATAGAATAAAACTTCTTAAAAACTTTTTGATTTATGGATCATAATAAGTTTTTAAGTTTTATCCAAAAGAAATTTCCTTTAGTAGAAAGACCTTTTTTACAGATAGCTGAAAAGTTTGGGTTAAGTGAGAACGAAGTAATAAACCTGATTAAAGACCTTCAAGAAAAAAAAGTTATCAGGCAGATTTCAGCTATTTTTAATCCAGACTATTTTGGGCATACCTCAGGTTTATTTGCTTTTAAGGTTCCAGAAGAAAGTCTTTTTAAAAGTATAGAAGTAATTAATAATCATCCTGGAGTAACTCACAACTATCTTAGAAATCACGAATACAATCTCTGGTTTATTTTGGTAGCTTTGCCTGAAAGGAATCTTTTAAAAGAAGTTAAAAATCTGGCAGAGCTTTGCGGAATAAGTGATTATCTTTATCTTCCTGCTATCAAAACTTTTAAAATTTCCACTGTGGTAGATCTGGAAAATTTAGGAATTGAAAATTTAGAATTAGATTCTCTTTTCCAAAAAAAGAAAACAAAGGCTTTTTTTTCAGAGTTTGATAAAAAGATGGTAAAAATTTTACAAGAACCTTTGCCTCTTGTTGAAAACCCTTTTGAAGTAATTGCTGGTTCCCTTGGAATAACTCAGAGGGAGCTTTTTAGCTGGATAAAAGAGATGAAAAAAAAAGGGGCTTTAAGAAGATTTGGTGCATTAATAAAGCACGATAAAGTGGGTTATAAAATAAATGTAATGGTAGGCTGGGAAGTAGAAGAGAAAAAAATAGAACTTCTTGCGAAAGAACTTATAAGATATCCTTTTATTTCTCATTGCTACGAAAGGAAGACCTATCCTCACTGGAGATACAATCTTTACAGCATGTGCCACTTTAAAAAAGAAGAGGAAAAGAAAATTATTTCTGAAATAGCTGAGAAATATGAGATTGACAACTATATTATGCTGAAGACCTTAAAGGAGTTTAAAAAGGTAAGGCTTAAGCTATTTTATGATTACACTCCTGTATGTTTTGAGTAAAAAA
>CAZQIW010000007.1:18480-22628 GCA_964593845.1 uncultured Thermodesulfatator sp.
TCTCTTGATATTTGAAATAAAAGTTTTAAAATTTGAGATGGATATTCATTCTAAATTATTATTATATATTAAATATAAGAAGGAGGGAGGGCTATGAAAAAGATTGTAATTGTTAGGTGCAAAATGCTTTACGATCAGAACCTCTGTCCAGGAGATGCTAAATGTTTTGTAGCTTTTAATCGTAAGGAAGGAGAATTTGCCCGTTATAAAGATGAAGGTGCAGAGATAGTGGGAATAGTAGATTGTGCTGGATGTGAAGGAAATAAAAACAGGGTCCTTGGTCATCTTGCTATTTTAAAACTTCAGTTAAAAGCCCTTGGAGAAAAAGTAGATGTTATCCACATTGGCAGCTGTATTATGAAGTTCTGTCCAAAGAAGGAGGATTTAATTGCAGCTATAAAAGAAAAAGCAGGAGTTGAGGTAATAGAAGGAACTCATCCTTATTCTCCTCCATCTATTTTTGGAGATTAAAAGAGCTGAAGCATAAGACGATAAAAGGTGAGCTCGGCATTAGCGTATCTTTCTAAAGCTTGTTTAGTTTCATAAATAAGACGAAGGGCATTAAAAGGTTTTTTGGAATAAATTTCTTCTGGAAAGGCTTGAGGATAGGGATAGTTAGCTTTTTGTTTTAAATAGGACCTCCAGATCCAGATAGATAAGATGTAAAAAAATTCTTCTAAATGCTGCTGATTCAGGGTGGCAAGCCTTTCTGCCACCCTGAATTTTAAAATAGCACTCTCTGACATTCCTGCTTTAACAAAGCTATTTAGTTCCTCAAGCACTCCTTTTTCAGCAATTTCAATAGCTCTTCCAAGGCTTCCCTGAGAAATATCAGCCAGTGTCTCAGCAACTGTATCTTCAAACAAAAATTTCTTTTTTAAAACCTTTGCAATGGTAGATTTAGGAAGACTTCTAAATCTAACTATCTGAGACCTTGAAACTATAGTGGGTAAAAGCTGAGTAAAGTTTTCTGTAATTAAAATAAAAATAACATAAGAAGGAGGCTCTTCTAAGGATTTAAGCAGGGCATTTGCAGCCTCTAAATTCATTTTTTCTGCATCTTTTATAAAAATTACCTTATATTCAGCCTCAAGTGGTCTGTATTTAAGAAAGTTTACCACTTCTCTTATCTGGCTGATAGTAATTTCTTTTTTTTCTGGAAAAATTTTAAATACATCTGGATGAATTTCTTTTTCTATTTTTTTACAGCCACTGCATACTCCACAGGGGTCTTCACGACTTTCTTTGCAAAAAAGATGAAAAAGAAAAGCCCAGGCAGTGGTTTCTTTTCCTACTCCTTTTGGACCTGTAAAAAGATAGGCATGAGAAAGACGATTTTTTTTAAGTGCCAAGGTTAAAAGATTTACAGCTGGTTCCTGATTTAAGATACTTTTTAAATTCCTCAGCTTCATACCTCTTCAATTCTTATCTCTGCTCCTACTTTTGAAAGTTTTCCTACTATGTCATCGTAACCCCTTTCTATAAGCTCTACATTATAAATAGTGGTAGTATTTTCAGCACAAAGCCCTGCAAGCACCAAGGCTGCCCCTGCTCTAAGATCAGTTGCTTTTACAGGAGAACCTACTAAAGAGGTAGGACCTTTTATAATAGCTGTCCTCTCCTCTACCTTTATATCTGCTCCCATACGGTTCAACTCAAATACATACAGAAATCTATTTTCAAAAAGGTTTTCTATTATAAAAGAAATACCCTCTGCCTGGGTTAAAAGAACAGCAAAAATAGGCTGCAGATCCGTGGGAAAACCTGGATAGGGTGCAGTAATTATTTTTGTAGCCTTAAGTTTCTTATTTCTTTTTACTAAATAAGCTTTTTTATCCACTTTTTTAAGTGTTATACCTATCTCTTGAAGTTTTAAGATCGGAGTTTCCAGATAGTTTTTATTTACATTTTTTACTACTATCTCGTTCTCCTCTAAAAGACCTCCTAAAACTAAATAAGTGCCTGTTTCTATTCTATCTGGAATAATTTCTATGTTAACAGGATTTAACTTTTTTTTGCCTTTAATATAAATAGTATCTTTTCCATGCCCTTTTATCTCTACCCCCATTTTTTTTAGCATTTCTCCTAAGAAAAACACTTCAGGTTCTCTGGCTGCATTTTTTATAATAGTTTCACCTTCTGCAAGAGAGGCTGCCATCATTAAATTTTCTGTAGCTGTAACAGAGGGAAAATCCAGCACAATTTCACAGCCTTGTAATTTAGAAGCTTTTACTTCTAAATTTCCGTGGTTTAAATGTATCTCTGCTCCCAGTTGAGAAAGTCCCTTTAAATGCAGATCTATTGGTCTTTTTCCAATAGCACATCCTCCTGGCAGAGGAACTTCTGCTTCTCTAAAAGTCCCTACTAAAGAACCTAAAAATAAAACCGAAGCTCTGATCTGACTTGCAAGTTCATAAGGAACAGAAACTTTATTAACTCCCGTGGTATCTATTTTTAATGAATTTTTTTCAAATCTGTAAGTTGCTCCGAGATGCTCCAGTATTTTTAACATACAAAAAACATCTCGCACCTTAGGCACTTTTCTTAGTTTATAAACTCCTGGAGCAAGAAGGGTTGCTGAAATAGCAGGAAGTGAAGCATTTTTAGCACCACTGACTTCTATCTCTCCTTTTAAAACTTTTTGCCCTTTGATTATGTATCTTCTTTCCATGCCACAATCACCCGATTGTATCCTCTGAAATCTTTATAAAATTTATACTTCCACCTGTAAAGTTTTAATAGGCTTTGCAAGCTTTTTGTCTGATTATATCCCATTTCAAAAATTAAAAAACCCTCTTTTTTTAAATATTTGTCAGATTCTTTCAGTAAAATCTCCTGAAATTCTGTTCCTTCTTTTCCAGCTATTAAAGCTTCCTTGGGTTCAAAACACCTTACCTCTTCATCCAGATCCAGCCATTCTTTTTCAGAAATATAAGGGGGATTGGAAATAATAATATCAAATTGAGGTTGTTTTAAAATAGGAAAAAACCAGTCTCCTCTTAACAAAAACAGTCTATCCTCTACCTGATAGACTCTGGCATTCCTTCTGGTTATTTCTAATGCTTTAGGATTTATATCTATTCCAAAGGCTTTTAATTCGGGCTTTTCCAGAAGTAAAGTTATAGAGATTATTCCTGAACCTATTCCAAGCTCTAAAACTTTGCCTTTTTGTATATTAAGATCAAAAAAAGCCTGAATTAATATCTCTGTATCCTGTCTTGGAATTAAAACTCCTTCCTCTATGTAAAACCTTCTTCCCCAGAAGAAAGCTTCTTTTAAGATATAAGGAAGTGGTTTCTTTTTCTGACGCTCTTTCAAAATGTAAAAAAATTCTTTTTCAGGGATGTCTTTATCCAGATTAAGATAGACTTGAAGAGGAGAGATTTTTAAAAAATAAGAAAGAATAAGTAGAGCTTCCCACTTGGCATATTCTTCATCTTCTATAGAAGACAAGGTTTCTGTAGCAACCTTAAGGGCAGAAAAAACCTTCATTTAGTTCTTTTTAAAAATTAGCTTGTTCAATATAATTTCTGTGGTCCCTTCCTCTCCTCTAATTTTTCTTATACTGGTTAAGATATCAAAATCCTGTTGAGCATAGTATAAAAAGGGAATAAGAACTCTTTTTCTTTCAGAAGAATGAGCTAAAATTACTTCCCCCTGATCTTTGAGAAACGATTTAAAAAAATTTATTAAAGGATCGAAAAGACTTTTTTTCAAAATTATCTCTGCACCTATAATAAGGTCAAATTTTTCGTAAAAATTTAGATTTCTCCAATCAAGAATTTGTGTTTCAATTTTCAGATTATTTTCTTTAGCTGCACGCTCTATAAGCTTAAGAGGAAGTTCATCGTATTCTGTAGCTAAAACTTTATGTCCAAAACCAGCTGCTACAATACTTGGCACTCCCAAACCAGCTTCAATCTCAAGAATTTCTTTAGGAGGCTCTAAAGTAGCTATATAATCTGCAAGAACAATACTTGCTTCCCATACCTTAAACCAGAAAGGGAATTTATCTACATTTAAAAAAGGATCTCCCTGAAAGATCTCTTCAAGCTTAGCAGGTTTTATTATTTTAAAAGTTTTTCCTCTTATAGTAATTTCCTCTGTTTCCAAGGTTAAGTTATCAATATCTGGCATAGGTTCCTCCT
>CAZQIW010000008.1:0-22544 GCA_964593845.1 uncultured Thermodesulfatator sp.
TTTGGGAGGGTTAAAAATCCTCCCCTACATTTTGTTTTTTTTGGGAGGGCTAAAAGCCTTCCGCTATATTTTGTCTTTGGGAGGGTTAAAAACCCTCCGCTACATTTTGTTTTTTCGGGAGGGCTAAAAGCCCTCCGCTACATTTTGTTTTTTTCTGGCGGGGGTGAACCCCGCCGTTACATTCTGTTTTTTTTATACAATTCTCTAATTTAGCTTTTTAACCCCTTCTTTTTCAAAAGTCAAACTTGATAAATTAAAAATATTGCTTTTTAAGCTATTTTTTCTTAAATCTTATTAAAAATTTCCCCGTTTTCTTTTAAATATGATATAAAACATATTAGTTCAATTGTTGCGGATCGCCTCATACTTCAGTTTTTACCAAACTGCTTTTAAATCTATTTCCTCAAAGGTGCTAAAAACTAAACTAAGGCTCTCATAAGAAGGATTTATTTTATAACCGTTTACTTCAAAACTTACCAAATAGTCTGGATACTTCAAATATAGCTTTATAGGTAATCCTCCTTCTTTACTTAAGAGATTTTTCAAATATTCCATATTTTCTTCTGTTATTAATTTTGCAGGAATTATTATATCCATCCTTGAATTCTGGAAAAACTTTAAATCCTGAAGCTCAGTTACATCTTCTATAAGAAGATTAATGTTTTCTTCCTCTTTATCCACTTCCACTCTAATCCATAACATAGCTCCTTCTGTAAAAAGAGACATTTTTTGTTTTAAAAGATCTGGAAACACCAGAGCTCTGGCATAGGAAAACTCATCTTCCAGTTTTAAAATTGCCATTTTTTCTCCGCTTCTTGTGGTTTTTAATTTCAGCTCAGAAATCAAGCCAGCAAGAACAATTTTTGCTCCATCCTCAGCATTTTTTATATTTTCTAAATTGTAACCAGAAAATATACTTATCCATTTTCTGTATCTTTTTAAAGGATGGTCTGTAAGATAAAATCCCAGAGCCTCTTTTTCAAAACTTAATTTTTCTTCTAAGGTCCACTCTGGAACTTCTTCCATCTTAAAAGTTGAAGTTACATTTAAAAGTGTTGCCTGCCCAAAAAGAGAAGAAAATTTGGTTTGAGTAGAAACAGAAAGAATTGAAGGTAAATTATGGATTAATTTAGCTCTATTAGGCTCCAGGCTATCAAAAGCTCCAGCTTTAATAAGAGCTTCTATGGTTTTTTTGTTAACTTTTTTAGTATCCACTTTGTTGCAGAAGTCTATAAAAGAATTGTAAGGTCTTTTTCTTAAAATTTCATTAACTGCTTCCTCTCCTACATTTTTGATAGCATGAAGCCCTATTCTGATGGCACCGTCCTCTATAGAAAAACCTGCTTCACTTTTATTAATATCAGGAGGAAGTATTTTTATACCCATTTCACTTGAGACAGCAAGATACTTACTAACTTCTTCACTTTTATTTGCTTCGTAAGTAAGGATAGATGCCATAAAATAAATAGGATAGTGGGCTTTTAAATAGGCAGTTTGATAGGCAACTAAAGCATAGGCAGCAGAATGGCTTTTGTTAAATCCGTAATCTGCAAATTTTTCTATAAGATCAAATACTTTCTTTGCAATCTCTTCAGGAATTCCTCTTTCTACAGACCTTCTAACAAATTCTTCTCTTAAACTTTCCATCAATTCTCTTTCTTTTTTACCTATAGCTCTTCTCAATAAGTCTGCTTCTCCAAGGGTATATCCTGCAAAAGCCCTTCCAATTTCCATTACCTGCTCTTGATAAACAATCACTCCATAGGTTTCTTTTAAAATAGGCTCAAGTAAGGGATGAAGATACTCTGGTTTTCTTCTACCGTGTTTTGTTTCTATATATTGATCTACTAAACCACTTTCTAAAGGACCTGGTCTGTAAAGAGCTAAAACTGCAATAAGGTCATTAAAATCCGAAGGTTTGAGCCTTCTTAAAAGTTCTTTCATTCCCGAAGATTCTAATTGAAACACTCCATCAGTTTCTCCTTTTCGCAAAAGTTCAAAAGTTTTTTGATCATCAAGAGGGATATTGTTAAGATCAAGCTCTATTCCCTCATATTTTTTGATAAGTTTAAGGGTATGGTCTATAATGGTAAGTGTTTTTAATCCCAGAAAGTCAAACTTAATAAGTCCCACCTCTTCGCAGGCTTTCATGTCAAATTGAACAAGCACTTCTCCTTCATCGCCTTTCATCAAAGGAGCAACTTCTATAATAGGTTTTCCTGCTATTATTACTCCTGCTGCATGCTGACTTGCGTGTCTGGGAAGCTTTTCCAGTTTTCTGGCAAGCTCAAAAAGTTGTTTGATTCTTTCGCTTTTTTCCATTAACTCCTTAAACTCAGGTCTTTTTAATTCTTCTTCTAAGCTAACATCTACTCCAGGACTTATCATTTTAGCAATAGGATCTATCTCCTTGGGCTTAAAGCCAAGAACTCGTCCTACATCTCTAACCACTTGTCTGGCTTTAAGCTGCCCAAAAGTAGCAATTTTTGCAATATGTTCTTTGCCATAAGTTCTGGCAACATATTCTATAACTTCATCTCTTCTTTCCATACAAAAGTCCACATCTATATCAGGAAGGCTGGGTCTTTCTTTGTTTAAGAATCTTTCAAACAGAAGTCCCCAGCGTAAAGGATCTAAATTAGTAATTCCAAGGGCATAAGAAGTAAGAGCACCTGCAGCAGAACCTCTTCCTGGACCAACTGGAATGCCCTTGGATTTCGCCCATTCTATAAAGTCAGAAACAATTAAAAAATAACTGGCATAACCTTTTTCTATAATTATTTCAAGCTCGTATTCCAGTCTTTCCCGATACTTTTCCTTATCAGTAAAAAGCTGCCCTTTAGCCTCAAGTTCTTTTAATCTCCTCTCAAGTCCTTCTCTTGCTTTTTTAGCAAAATAGCTTTCTGCTGTTTCTCCTTGTGGAATTTTTGCCTTTGGAAATAAAACCTCCCCAGTTTTAATCTCTAAATTAACTTTTTCAAAAATTTCCATTGTATTTGTAATAAGCTCAGAAGGAAGATCCTGAAATCTTTCTTTCATTTCTTCAGCACTTGCAAGATAGAGCTTATCAGTGTTAAACTTAAATCTGTCTGGATCAGAAAGCTTATGCCCTGTTTGAATACATAAAAGAACCTCATGGGCTAAAGCATCCTCTTTATCCAGATAATGACAATCTGCAGTAGCCACACATTTTATTCCCAGTTTCTCTCCAATTTCAAGAAGTTTAGTGTTAACCTCTTCCTGCTCAGGTATATCATTCCTCTGAAGCTCTAAATAAAAATCCTCTCCAAAAAGTTTTTTATACCACTTAGCCACCTCTATAGCTTTATCCATTTGACCATTTAAAATAAGCCTGGGAATTTCTCCTTCTAAGCAGGCAGTCATAGCAATTAGACCTTCGTGATATTGAGAGAGAACCTCTTTATCTATACGGGGTCTATAATAAAAACCTTCTAAATAAGCAATACTTGCTAATTTTAAAAGATTTTTATATCCTGTTTCATCCTTAGCAAGGAGCACCAGATGAGTGCCTGCTTCTCCTCTTCTTGAAGCCTTTTTTTCAAACCTGGAGCCCTCTGCTACATAAAACTCACATCCCAAAATGGGTTTCAATTCTGCATTTTTTAACTTTTTATAAAAATGAATAATTCCGTAAAGGGTTCCGTGATCTGTAATTGCACAACCAGGCATTTTGTAATCTATAAGCCTCTGCACCAGATCCTCTATTCTTATAGCTCCATCAAGAAGACTCCATTCAGTGTGAACATGTAAATGAACAAAATCAGACATAAAAAAACTCACCTCCCCTTTTTAAGATGAATTTTTTAATTTAATCAAGTAAGACCAAATTGTCTCTGTGAATAACTTCTTTATTTACTTTTTTTTCAGAAAGTTTTAAATTAATTAAATCCTGAGAAGAGAAATTTATCAAGCCTTTAGCAATGGGCTTACCTTCAAGGTTTATACACTCTACACAAGAACCTTTGGAGAAACTCCCTTCAATACTCACTATTCCTCCAATTAAAAGACTTTTACCGTTTTCTAAAAGGGCTTTTTCAGCTCCTTTGTCTATATAAATCTTTGCCTCAGGTTTAATATAATACTTAATCCAGAGTTTACGCATATTAAGTTTTCTTTCCTCTGCCCAGAAGATAGTGCCTATTTCTTCTCCACTCCAGAACTTTTCCAAAACTAAAGGCTCTCTACCAGGCAAAATAACCATAGGTATTCCCATAGAAGTTACCATCTGAGCAGCTAAGAGCTTGGAATACATACCTCCTCTTCCAAGTCTTCCAGGTTTTTTACCTGCCATCTCAAAAATTTCAGGAGTAATCTTTTCCACTTCCCTTATTTTTTCTGCCTGAGGATTGACCCTTGGATCCTCTTTGTAAAGTGCATCTATATCCGATAAAACTAATAAAATATCTGCCTCAATTGTTCCAGCTACAAGTGCTGATAAAATGTCGTTATCACTAAACTTTATACTTTCTGTAGTAACAGTATCGTTTTCATTCACAATAGGCACTAATTTCCACTTTAGTAAAGTTTCCAAAGTTTTTTTAGCATTTAAGTATCTTTCTCTTAAAGAAAGATCTTCAGCAGTAAGTAAAATCTGGGCAACAAAAATTTCATACTGATGAAAAAGGTTTTCATAAGCCTGAATCAAAGTAGCTTGTCCTATAGCTGCTAAAGCTTGCTTTTCAGTAAGAGAAATAGGTTTTTTATGATAATTAAGTTTTGCTCTTCCACAGGCTATAGCACCTGAAGACACCAATACCACTTTATATCCAGCCTTGATAAGTCTGCTTATCTCATAAGTTAAATTATGCAAAACCTGATAATTTAAACCTTCGTCTTCCTTAGTAATAACTGCACTTCCTACCTTTATTACTATTTTTTTAATTTTTTTTAAAAGGTCCTGAACCTTTTCTTTTCTATTCATACAAAATCACTTCCTGCTCTTTAACCTTTTTTAATCTTTCCCAGAGGGCATAAAGAAGCTCCACCACACCCTGTCCTGTAACAGCAGAAATGGGATAAATCTTTTTTTGATCCTCCTCTGAGAAAAGAGCTACCAATTGTTTTATTTTTTCTGGATCAGGCATAATATCTATTTTATTCAAAGCTATTAAATACTCTTTTTCAAGCAATTTGGGATTAAAAAGTTCTAATTCCTGTTTAAGCACTTTATAATCTTCTATAACCTTTTCTTCTCTGGAAATATCAAGTATGTAAAGCAGAATGCGGGTTCTTTCTATGTGTTTTAAAAAGTCATGCCCTAAGCCTACACCCTTGTGAGCTCCTTCTATAAGTCCAGGAATATCAGCCACCACAAAAGTCTCACCTTCAACCAGTCTTACTACTCCCAGATTGGGTTCTAAAGTGGTAAAAGGATAATCTGCAATTTTGGGTTTAGCAGCAGAGATACGGCTTAATAAAGTGGACTTTCCTGCATTAGGGAATCCAACCAATCCAACATCAGCGATTAGCTTTAATTCTAAGATTAGCCACCTTTCTTCTCCAGGTTTACCAGGTTCTGCAATTCTTGGAGCCTGTCTTGTAGGAGTGGCAAAACGGGCATTTCCTCTTCCTCCCTTCCCTCCTCTTGCCACAACTAAGGTCTGTCCAGGTCTTACAAGATCTCCCAGTATTTCTCCTGTTTCAGCATCCTTTACAATTGTGCCTACAGGCACTTTTAAAATGAGATCTTCTCCATCTCGTCCTTTCATTTTTTTGCCCATTCCAGGTCTGCCGTTTTCTGCTTTAAAATGCACCTGATGATAAAAGTCATAAAGAGTATGGACCTGAGGATCTGCTACTAAAATTACATCTCCACCATCTCCTCCATCTCCACCATCAGGTCCTCCCTTGGGAACATACTTTTCCCGTCTGAAACTTACACAGCCAGCTCCCCCATTTCCAGCCTTTACATAAATTTTTGCCTGATCTACAAACCTTGCCATATTAACTCTTTTTAGATCTTTTATCTATTAGTCTGAAATACTTATCAAAAAGTCTTATCAATTTGAGAGTGCTGAATTCTTCAGGAGGAGTTTCCAGATTTTTAAAAGGAATTTCAGCTCGTGCCTTTTCTCTATGACCACCTGCAAGACCTATATCTTTAAATAACTTGGTTGCAAGCTTTCCTGCATCCTTTCTGTATCCATCACACCTTATAATAATAATTAAATTTTTTTTATAATAGCCTCCTACGAAAACCCAGGATGTTTCATATACTTTATTTAAAAAATCAGCTATCAATACTAAAACATCAGAATTTGAAACCTTTCCCACATAGGTAAACATTCTATTTTTTTGAAACTTAATCTGATCAAGTGCAGTTTTAAAGTATTTAAGCTCAGATCGTCTTAAATCAGAGGTTTCAATCTTGTTTAACAAATGCCTATTCATATACTGATAAAGTTTATGGAAAGCCATTACATCCTGAAGATTAGCTCCTTTTTCAAAATTATCTGTATCTGTCTTTATTCCATATATAAGAGCAGTTGCTAAATTAACAGTGGGTTTTATTTTTAGTGTTTTTAAATATTCAAAAAGAATTGTAGCAGTAGCTCCGTAATCAGGACGAATATCCACATACTCTGCCTCAAATTCCTCTATAACAGGATGATGATCTATTACAGCAGTCCAGTTAATTTTTTTAAATTCTTCCCTGTGGCAAGGCTGAGAATCCACTAAAATAAACTTGTTATGATCTTCTATTAATTGACGAGAAAACTTTACAGCAGGTATTTTTAATACCTTTACCATTACCTGATTATTAAGCCTTGTAATTTCATTGGTATGAGCAATTGTTATTTTTTCTACTTTATTTTGCAAAATTCTTTTTAAAGCTAAAGCAGAAGATAAGGAATCAGGGTCAGCCCAGATTAAAATCAAAACTTTATCTTGCTTTTCAAAAAGTTTTAAAAAATAGCTAACCCTTTCCTTATTAGACTTAAATTTTATTTTTTTATTATTTTTTTTATTCATACAAAAAACAATCCCTCGCTTCTTCTAAGTAGTCATTTAAATTATAATACAGATAAGCAGCAAGGTCAAACTCAGCTTTATTTTCAAGCCAAGCTAACACTTCTTTATTACCTATTAAAATTTCTATAGGTTTTAGCCTTTCTTCAAACTCATAAGGACCTTCTAAAAACTTAAATTCTTCATAACAATTTTTAATAATTTTTAAAATTAAAAGGGTGGTTCTTATCGGACTAAACTTAGAGGCATCAGTTATATAAATTTGAAAACCGTAACATCTTTTTCCTTTCCATTTATCAAACCAGGGTTCAAACACAATTGGTTTAAGGACAAAACCATCTTTTTCAGGAGAAAAGAGTTTTTCAAACTCAGCTTTAAGTTCTCTCAGGTTTAAATAAGGGGCTCCAAAGATAAAAAAAGGCAGAGTTGTTCCTCTGCCTTCTGAAAGATTGGTTCCTTCAAGAAGGACCTGCCCTGGATAAACCAAGGCTGTTTCCCAGGTAGGTATATTGGGCGAAGGGAAAAACCAGGCTCTTCCAAGTTCTCCAAACAAAAAACTTTTTTTGTAACCTTTCATTTTAATAATTTCTAAGTCTAAATTTTTAAAATGTCTTTTTTTAAAAAGTAAAGCCAGCTCTCCAAAAGTAAGACCATGTCTTAAAGGAATACTATCCATCCCTACGAAGGAAAAATACTCTTTTTGTAAAAGAGGACCTTCTATTTTTGAGCCTATGGGATTTGGTCTGTCAAGAATAATAAGTTTTTTTTCTTTTCTTTCGCAGGCTTTCATTAAAAGATATAAAGTCCAGATGTAAGTATAAACTCTACATCCTACTTCTTGTAAATCCACAAAAATGATGTCAATTTCATCAAGATGTGCTTCTTCAGGCTCAAGCCTTGGACCGTATAAACTTATCACAGGGACTTGAGTAAAAGGTTCTATTTCATCTTGAGATCCTATCATATTAGCCTGTTTTTCAGAATAAAGACCGTGTTGAGGCGAAAAAATAAGCTTAAAATTTTTACCAAAAAACTCTTTAAAAAGAATAAAAGCAGGAATGAATCTGTAATTTACTGAAGCCTGGTTACAGAGAAGAGCTATTTTTTTGCCCTGATAAAGCTTGTAAAGATCCTCTTCAAAAATTCTATCTATTCCAAACCAGACCTTAGGACTTCTTTTCATAGAGCTTGTTTTGAGAGAATTTGAGACTTTGTATGTAAACTTCTATTCCCTGGACAATCCCTTTAGCAATTAAGTCTAAGTAATGAGGATTTTTAAGTCTTTTTTCTTCAATAGGATTAGTAATAAAAGACACTTCCACAAGCACAGCAGGCATCCTTGTTCCTACAAGAACCAGAAAAGGAGCACATTTTACTCCACGGTTTACTGTATCTGGATAATAACGGGAAAGTGTTTTAACAAGTTGTTCCTGAATTTTTTCAGCAAGAAGTCTGGATTCTGAAAGTTTAGTATTTGCTAAAATAGCTTTTACCAGATCTTGTAAGTCACTTAATCCTTTATTAGAAATTGCATTTTCTAAAGCCGCAACTCTCATAGCTTCTGGATCTGTAGTAAAATTAAGATAATAAGTTTCTATTCCTCTTGCAGAGGGATTTGGAGAGGCATTAGCATGAATAGAAATAAAGAGATCTGCCTTTTTACTATTAGCTATGGCTGCTCTGCTTAAAAGTGGAAGAAAAGAGTCTCTTTCTCTTGTAAGAATTACTTTTATATTAAACTTTTTTTCAAGCCTCTTTTTTACCAGTTTAGCAATTTTTAATACGACATCCTTTTCCTTAAGACCAGAGGGGCCTATTGCTCCAGAGTCATGCCCTCCGTGCCCAGGATCTATAACAATTCTTTTTATTCCAAGCCCAAGTTGTCGGGCTAAATTAATATATTTTTTACCAGTTTTTTTCTCTTTTTTTTCCTTCCCTGTTAAATCAAGTATCAACTGATATGGATTTTTTAGCTTAAAAATTTTATAAGAAGTAAGACTTGTTAAATCCAGAACTACTCTTACGGTATTTTTATTAAACTGTCCTACTCTTATTTTCTTTAAATGAGAATCTTTAATTTCTATTTCTCTGGCAACATTACTTCCCAAAATAGCTGGATATATATCCACATAAATTCTGGGAGGTTTAATACCGTCTCCTTTCAAAATATCAGTTTTATACTTAAAATCTCCAGAAACATCAATTATTACTCTGCTGTAGTCTTCTCCTGTAACAGGTTGAACATCTATAACTTTTTTTAAAGTAAGTATATGAGGTTCTTCAGAATTAGAAAGTTTTGCTTCTGTATTTTTATCTGAAAAAATAGTTTTCTCTGGATTTTTTTGTTGAAGAATTTTCCTAATTTCCTCAGCCTTAGCATGATCCTTTAAATCCCTGCTGTAAATTTGTTTAAGCTGGATATAGGCAATTCTGGCTTCAGGCGTGGAATTAAAATTTTTTATAAGCAACTTATACTTTTTTATAGCCTCAGTCAGGTCTTTTTGAGATAATGACTTTTTATAAAGTCTGTAATAAAGTTGAGCCACTCTTAAAATAGCCTTAGGTGCAGCTTTGCTACCAGGATATAGAAGATATAATCTTCTATACTCTTCTATAAGCTTCAACCAATCGCTTCTTTTTGTTTTAGGATCACTTATCAGCTTTTTATACTTATCTTCAAGTGTTGTAAATATTCTATCTATATCTGTTAGCTCCGCACTTTTACTCTCAGCCTGATAAACCTTTTCTTCTTTAATAAGAAGCTTCTGTCCTGGATAAATAATGTTTGACTTTAAATGATTTAACTTTTTAATTTCTTTAATACTTACTCCATATTGCTTAGCTATCTTTTTTAAACTATCCCCTCTTTTTACTATATGATAAACATAATGAACAAAAGCAATTTTCTTTCCTTTTTTTTCTGAAGGAGTTTTAACTATCGGAACCTGTTTTTTCTTTTTAACCTTATAACTTTTAATACTTTCCTTTTTTATTCCAACGATTAGCTTTTGTCCTACATAAATTTTATTTGACCTAAGTTTATTTAATTTTTTTAAAGTTTTAACTGACAAACCAAACTTTTTAGCAATTTTTATTAAGGTATCGCCTTTTTTTACTTTGTAATAAATGTATTTTTTTGAACTTTGTGATTTTTTGATTTTTTTCTTTCTTTTTTTGGGAGTAACTTTTTTTGGTTTTTTAATAGTTATTTTTTTTATTCCAACGATTAGCTTTTGCCCTACATAAATTTTGTTTGATTTAAGTTTGTTTAGCTTTTTTAAAGTTTTTACTGATAAACCAAATTTCTTAGCAATTTTTATTAGGGTATCTCCTTTTCTAACTTTGTAATAAATGTATTTAGTTGATTTTTTAGTTGATTTGGTTGAAGCTGCAAAGGAGCTTTTAGGAGTGCTTAAAGAAAAAAATAAAAAGACACAGAGTATGAAGAAAGTAAAGAATAAAAATAATTTTTTCATTATTTTGACCTTTTTTCTTTAGAAATTAATTCTTCTTTTATTTCCCAAAGAAAGTTTAATGCAGAAATAGGTGTCATTTCTTCCAAATTAAGATTTTTAATTTTTTCCAATATAGGGTCTGTAGTTTCAAATATAGACAACTGGGCAATTTTTTTCTTTGAGGTTATTTTAACCTCAGTATGTTTTTTAAGATTTTTACTCTCTAATTTATAAAGTATTTCTTTAGCTCTGTCAACCACTTCTTGAGGTATTCCTGCAAGTTTTGCAACCTCTATTCCATAAGATTGACTTGCAGCTCCTGGAACAACTTTATACAAAAAGATAATCTCATCTCCCCATTCTTTTACTGAAACATGATAATTCTGGATACCAGAATATAGTTTAGCAAGCTCAGTAAGTTCAAAGTAATGGGTTGCAAGCATGGTAAAAATTTTTCTCTGATACAGATTTTCAGCAATAGCCCAGGCAAGGGACATACCATCGTAAGTGCTGGTGCCCCTTCCTACTTCATCAAGAATTACCAGGCTTTTATAAGTGGCATTTTTTAAAATATAAGCACACTCACTCATTTCCACCATAAAAGTGCTTTTACCTCTAACCAGCTCATCTCCAGCACCTATGCGGGTAAAAATTTTATCAAAAAGTCCTATCTTTGCAGCTTCAGCAGGCACAAAACTACCCATTTGAGCCATAATAGTTATCAAAGCGCATTGTCTTAAGTAAGTGGATTTTCCTCCCATATTTGGTCCTGTTATCACTAAAAGAATAGCTTCTTCTTTATCAAGTTTTACTGAATTAGGAACAAAATTTTCCCTTCCCTGAATTTTTTCTATTACTGGATGTCTTCCTTCTTCTATAATTAATACAGGCTCTTCAACCACCTCCGGGCATACATAATCATTTTCTATAGCGACTTGAGCAAGACTTATAAGAACATCAAGAGTTGCCAGACTTTGTGCTGTTTGTTTCAGCTTTTCTTTGTATTTACTCACTTCCTCTCTTAGCTGAAGAAAAATCTCATATTCTAAATTTTTAATCTTTTCTTCTGCAGAGAGAATTTTATTTTCAAGCTCTTTTAATTCTGTAGTAAAAAATCTTTCTACATTAGTTAAAGTTTGTTTTCTTTCAAAATAAGATGGCACCTGTTTTGCATAACTTCTTGAAACCTCAAAATAATAACCAAAAACTCTATTATAACCTATTTTTAAAGTAGGAATTCCTGTTTTTTCTTTTTCCTTTTTTTCAAGTTCTGAAAGGTAATACATGGCATTTTCTTTTATATCCAAAAGTTCATCAAGCTCTGCACTTACACCACGATTAATAATTCCTCCTTCTTTTAAAGTAGTAGGCGGATTTTCAACTAAATAGGTTTTTAACTTTTCATAAAGATTCCTGAAATTTTCTATTCTATCTATTAAATCTTCCAGAAGAGGAGGGAAATTAAGTGCTTTTCCTTCTTCTAAAATATTTTTTATTTCAGGAAGATATTTTAAACTGTCTCGCAAAAGACCTAATTCTTTGGGATTAGCAAGTTTTAAGCTGCATCTTACACTTAATCTTTCCAGATCAGAAATTTTTTTCAATACCTCTTTTAGCTTCTCCTTTAAGGACCTGTTTTCTATAAAAAAGCTTATAACTTCTTGCCTTTGCTGGATTTTTTCTATGTTTTGCAGAGGATAAAGAATCCATTCTTTCAAAAGCCTTGCTCCCATAGGAGTGCAGGTTTTATCAATTACCCAGAAAAGAGAATATTTTTCTGTTCCATCCCAGAGATTTTTTACTAACTCTAAATTTCTTTTAGTGGATTCATCAAGAAAAAGAAACTCTTCAGGAAAGTAAAATAGTGGTTCTTCAATTTTATCAACAAGCTGTGGTTGATAAATTTTTAGATAGGATAAGATACCGCTAATTGCTTTTAAAGCTTCATTATATTTTTCCATTTGGACAATGGAGAAATTAAACTCTTCCAGAACCTCTTTTGCAAAAGTCTTCTTTTCTACAAAACTTAAATGCACAGTAGGTAAATTTTGTTTTAAAATTTTGCTAAGTTCTGAGTTTTCAAGTTCTTTACTTAAAATAATTTCCTTGGGTTCTTTTTTTAAGATTTCTGAAAGAAAAGCCTCTTTTTTAAGTTCTGTAAAGATAAATTCTCCGCAGGAAAGTTCTAAAAAGGCAAGCCCTACTTTTTTGTCAATATAAACACTTGCAAGATACTTTTTTTCTTTATCTAAAAGGGTTTCAAGGTCAATCAATAATCCAGGAGTATAAATTTTTACTACTTCTCTTCTAACAAGTCCTTTTGCAGTAGCAGGATCTTCCACCTGTTCACAAATAGCAACTTTAAATCCCATATCTACCAGTTTTTGAATATAAAAACTGCTTTTATCAGCAGGGATACCACACATAGGAGCAACCAAATTTTTTCCTGCTTCCCTTTTGGTAAGAACAAGTCCAAGGAGTGGAGCCACAGTTTCTGCATCCTCAAAAAACATCTCATAAAAATCTCCTAAGCGGAAAAAGAGAATAGCATCAGGATACTGATTTTTTATCTCAAAATACTGTTTGAACATTGGTGTAATTTCTTTCTTTACAGAGCCTCTCATACCTGATACAGCCTTTTTTCTTTTATATAAAAGTAAACTTCTTCAGGCACAAGATACCTTATAGATTTTCCAGCCTTACATAAGTTTCTAATAACAGTAGCTGAAATATTTAAAGATAAAGCTTTATAAAAAAAAACTTTGTGTTTTCCACAGTATTCAGCCCAAAGCTTTTTTACTTTTTTATAAAAGTAAATTTCAATCTCTTGTTGAGAAACTTCACCTCTTGGCACTACTATTATATTAGTATAATTTAAAAATTTATCATACTCCCACCAGGTCTCAAATTCGCAAAAACTATCCCATCCTATAATAAGAAAAAACTCGCTTTCAGGATAAAGTTCTTTTAATTTCTTAAGGGTTTTAAGAGTATAAGAAGGTTTTATTTCTTTTTCTATATCCAAAGCCTCAAAAAAAGGGTTTTCACGAATGGCTAATTTTACCATATTTAATCTATCCTCAAAAGGAGAAATAGGGGCTGTTAATTTGTGAGGAGGGTATCCTGCTGGAATAAATAAAACTTTTTCTAAATTAAAGGCTTCTCTAATTTCTTCAGCAATTCTTAAATGAGCTAAATGAGGGGGGTCAAAAGTCCCCCCTAATATCCCAAGTTTTTTATGTTCTGATTTGACCATTACCAAAAACTATAAACTTTGTAGTAGTTAATTCCTCAAGCCCCATAGGTCCATAAGCATGGATCTTGGTAGTGGAAATTCCAATTTCTGCTCCAAGACCAAGTTCTCCACCATCATTAAATCTGGTGGAGGCATTTACAAGCACCACACTTGCATCTACTTCTTTTAAAAACTTCATAGCCTTAGAATAATTTTCTGTAACTATAGCCTCGGTATGTTTACTTCCATATTTAGAAATATGCTCTATAGCCTCATCTATGGAATTTACCACTTTTATTGCAAGGATTAAGTCTAAATACTCAGCATACCAGTCTTCTTCAGTAGCAGGTTTAGCCCAGGAGATATACTTTAATGTTTCAGGGCATCCTCTCAGCTCTACACCATGTTTTTTATACTCTTCACCAAGTTCGGGTAATAAACTTGGAGCAATGTCTTTATGAACAAGGAGTGTTTCCATAGCATTACAAACTCCTGGACGCTGACATTTGGCATTTACTGCAATACTTTTAGCCATAGAAACATCAGCTTCATTATCTATGTAAACATGACAAACACCTTTATAATGCTTAATCACAGGCATCCTTGCCTTTTCTGTAACAAATCTAATAAGACCTTCTCCACCTCTTGGAATAACAAGATCTATATATTCTTCAAGTTCAAGCATATATTCCATCAGACTTCTATCAGGAGTGGGAACTATTTGCACAGCATCCTCTGGAATATCAAATTCCTTTAAAGTTTCTCTAAAAATTTCTCCCAAAGCTAAATTAGAATTAAGAGCCTCTTTTCCTCCTCTTAAAATTACAGCATTTCCACTCTTAAAACAGAGCCCTGCTGCATCAATGGTTACATTGGGTCTGCTTTCATAAATCATAGCTATAACTCCAAGAGGAATACGCATCTTTCCTACCATAAGACCATTTGGTCTTTTCCACATTTTTACCACTTCTCCCACAGGATCAGGTAAAGCAGCCACTTCTTCAAGCCCCTTTGCCATTCCTTCTATAATCTTATCTGTAAGAGTCAGACGATCAATAAAAGCTTTACTTTTCCCCTGAGATATAGCCTGATTTACATCTTTTTCATTTATTTTTTTAATTTCTTCTTTCTTTTCCCTTAGTTTTTGAGCTACTCTTTTTAAAACATCATCTTTTACCTGAGAGGATAAATTTACTAAGCTTTGAGAAGCTCGCTTAGCTTTTTTTGCCATATCTAAGATTAAATTTTTTAACTGCTCCTCTGCCATCTCTCACCTCCATCCTTTAAATTTTTTTAAATCTTTATTAAATTTGGGTTTTAATTTTTTCAAAGTTTGTTATTATTAAAAACAATATTTTATCATTAATTCCCAAAAGTTCAAAAATGGGAGAGATAGATAAACTTTTAAAATTAACTAAAAGACGCCTTCCTCCTTTACCTAAGATTGTTAAGGATATATTGGACACATTGCTTTTAAAAACCGAAAGAGAATTTTTCCAGCTTATTTCTACTAATGAAGAGTTGAAAACTCTTATCTTATCTGTAACAAATCAGCCTCAGTTTAGAAGAGATAATCCTCCTATTAAAGATATAAGAAAAGCTCTTTTGATTCTTGGGGAAGATTTTGTAAAAATTTTGGTATTAAGTTTTATTTCTACCAAAATTTATAAAGATACTTTTAATGAATTTAATTTTAAGCTTTTTTGGGCACGCTCCCTTGCTAATCTTTGTTTTTCTTATTTATTATTTAATCATTTTGAGAAGTATCCTTCCCATCTTCATATTTCCTCTTATCTAATGGATTTTGGAATAGTGGTGCTTTATTTAATCCATCCTGAAGGATATTTAAATGTTTTAAAATTAAGAAAAATGGGAAAATCAATTTGTGAAGCAGAGCGAGAAGTTTTTGGAGTAGATCATGCTATCATAGGAGGGGAATATTTTGAAAACTATAGTTTCCCAAGACGCTTTGTTTTAGACATATACTATCACCACAGACTTTCTGCTTTACCAGAGGAGATTCCTCAGGAAGTTTTTCAAGATATAAAATTTTTAAATTTAATTGACCTTGGAGTGGGAAGTTATTTTAGTGACGAAAGAGAAGAAAAATACCAGAAGTTTAAAGAATATGCTCAAAGCAATTTTGATATAGACTCAATGCAAGCAGATTATTTTATAGAAAATTTACCTACTTTTACTAATCAATTTTTTGAAATTTTAGGATATAAAGAATTCATTCTTGTTCCTTATAGCAAATGGTTAAAGGAAAAAGATAAAAAGTTAAAAGAAGCTCTGGAAAAAATAGCTCAACAAGCTAAGGAAAAAGAAGGAGTTGTTCAGGATTATAAAAATCAATTAGCTAAGCTTTTAAGAGAAAGAGAGATTCTTTTAAAACAATTAGTAGCTTTAGAGAAAAAGCTAAGGACAAGTTCTATTTTAGATCCTCTTACTAATTTATACAATCAAGAATATTTTTTAAAACGATTAAAAGAAGAACTTTTAAGGTCAAAAAGATATGGAAGGATCGCAAGTATTTTAGTAGTAGAAATAGAGAAGTTAGAAGATATTACTCAAAATTATGGGACAAAGGAAGAAGAGGCTATTCTAAAGCTATTAGCAGAAAATATTTCACAGAAGCTAAGAAGAACGGATATAGTGGCAAAGCTGAAAGTTCCTGAGAGATTTGGTGTAATTTTACCAGAGACACCTATGCAGGGTGGTATGGTAGTTGCAAGAAAACTTCTTCAAGCAATTGAAAAAACTTTTAATAAAAAATACAAAACTCCTAAATCAGCTTATATAACTGTGGTTACTTTTGATCCTTCAAAGCTAAATCCCAAAACCGATCCTCCTGCTGAAGCAATTCTAAAGATTTTAGAGAAAGGACTTGATGTATTAAAAGAAAAAGGACAAAAAAGAATTTTATGTTTATTAATTGATAAAGAGCTTGAAAAACTCCAAGATTAGGATTGATAAACTTTTAGTTCAAAAAGGACTTTGTGAAAGTAGAGAAAAGGCTCAGGCTTTAATTTTATCAGGTAAAGTCTGGATTTCTATAGATTCCAAAAGTTTTCAACGGATTGAAAAACCAGGCACACAAGTGCCAGAAAATGTAGAAATAAAAATAGAAGAAAAAATTCCTTATGTTTCCAGAGGTGGTTTAAAATTAGAAGGAGCTTTAAAGGCATTTCAGCTTGAGGTAAAAAACTTGGTATGTCTGGATGTAGGAGCTTCTACTGGAGGATTTACTCATTGTTTACTTTTAAATGGAGCTAAAAGGGTTTATGCTGTAGATGTGGGAAGAGGGCAGCTTCATTATACCTTGAGAAATAACCCTAAGGTTATTGTAATGGAGAAAACAAATGCCAGATACCTTACTCCTGAGATGTTTCCTGAAAAGTTTGATTTAATTACAGTGGATGTATCCTTTATTTCCCTTAAAAAAGTGCTTCCAGCTTTAGTTCCTCTTTTAAAAATAGAAGGAAAAATTTTAGCTCTTATAAAACCCCAATTTGAGGTGGGCCCAAAGTTTGTAAAAAAAGGAGTAGTAAAAGATCCTCTAATGCATAAAAAAGTAGTGGATGACATCTGGGAATTTGCAAAGGGTTTGAAGTTAAAACCTTTGGGTGTAGCAGAAAGCCCTATACTTGGTCCTAAAGGTAATAAAGAATTTTTTATTTTGCTCTCACCCCTTCCTTAGTTTTTAGCTTGAAAATTAGTCAAGTATAAGCTAAAATAAGTTTAACAAACTTAGGAGGTATTATAATGTTATCACAAATCCCTTTTGATCTTTCTAAAGTAAGTAAAGAAGACCGAGACAGACAAATCCTTAGAGTGGCTCTGATTGCTGAACTGGATGCCATAAATCTTTATGAACAACTGGCAGCCCTTGCTGAAGATGAAAACTTAAAAGCTCTTCTTCTTGAAATAGCAAGAGAAGAAAAAACCCATGTGGGAGAACTTTTAACAATGCTTCTTATAAAAGACGAGGAACAGGTGGAAGAGCTTGAAGCAGGTGAAGATGAGGTTGACGAACTTTTGGAAAATGAAGAGGAAGAATAGAATTTAAATGATAAATGTCTTTTCTGAAAAAATTCTTATTCAATTTGCTGATTATTTTTGCTTTCTTTTCTGAAGTTAAAGAATTTGCAGCTATTGCAGCTCAATCTCTGCCTTTTGAAATTACTGCAAGAAAGATAGAAACTTTTAATAATTTCAAAACTATTATAGCCAGTGGTGATGTTATTATAAATAACGGTCAAATTCTTATCTGGGCTCAGGAGGTTAAATATGAAGTTGATACTGAATATGCCATTTTAATAGATTTTAAAATATTTGATAAAGTAAACCATTTGATTGCTTATGGAGATAAAGGTTTTTTGGATGTTAGAAATGGAGAACTTTGGGCAGATAAGATATTTATTTATTTAAAAAAACAGGGAGTCCGAATAAAAGCCTGGGGGTTTCATAAAAATGCTCTTAATGAATATACTGCTAAAAAAGCTCTTGTTACCACCTGCCAACTTAATTGCGAAAAAGATAGATGCTCTCCTCCCTGGAGTATAGTATTTCATAATTTTGTTTTAACAGCTAAAGGCATAACCACAGGGGACTCTACAGAGATTAGAATAAAAAGAATTCCTATCTTTTATTTGCCAAAATTTGTCTATCTTCCAAAAATTAATGTTCCTGTTTCTCCTATCAGAAAAACAGGATTTTTAGCGCCCCATATTGTTCATGGAAGCAGATTAGGGTTTGGTTTTCAACTTCCTTTTTTCTGGGCTCTAACCGATCAGCTGGATTTTACAGCTGCACCTTTGTATTTTACAAAAAGAGGGACTCTTCTTGATCTGGAAAACGAGTTCAAATTTACAGAAGATATTCAGGGTTTATTGAAGTTTAGATATTTAAAAGATAAAGAAATAACTCAATATACCTCAGAAGAAGCTAAAAGGGAAAAATGGTGGTTTGTTGGAAAAATAGATTTTCTTAGAAGAGAAAATATAGACGCTCATTTAGATTGGGATATTGTTTCAGAAAAAGATTTTTTGCAAGAATTTGATGTGGGAGATGGAAGTTATAGCCATGCAAGAGATTTGTTTTTAAATAGATTTAATAGAGATATAGAAGATAAAGGACAAGAATATAGAATCTCAAAATTCTGGATTCAATATCACAGAAATAGCCTTTATACTAAGATGGAAAGCAATTATTTAGATTATCACGGTTCTTTAAATAAAGACGAAATTTTACAGCCTTTTTTAAGTTTTAAACTTAACTTTTTACCTTTTAAAAGCTTTAACAGTTTAATTACAAATTTTTCTTTATCTTATTTTTATAACTACAGAAAAGAGGGATATTATGGTCATAAAGTTAATTCAAAAATGGAAGTTTCCTATCCTTTTAAATTTTTAATTTTTTTTAATGAAGGAAGTTTTAGATATATTTTTGATTATTATAACTTGGATGAAAAAGAAAATTTTGAGAATAGCAGTATTACCAGAAATTTTTATGAGTTGGAATTTAGCTCTTCCACTTTACTTTTTAAGCACTACAAATTTTTAAGTTCTTTGCATATTTTAAAACCTTATGTTACTTTTTTTTATAGAAGCAAACCTGAAGAGACAAATATTCCTCATTTTACCTACGAGGATCTAATCAATGAAAAGTCTAAAACTCTGGAGTATGGATTGTGGCAATTTTTTAGCACCCCTGCACACAAAAACTTTCTTATTATAAAAACTTATCAGCAATATGATTTTACTAAAGCTGAAAATTCTACTACTGCAACCAGCAATGAGGGAGCTTTATCTGATCTTTATTTTCAGATATTAATAAACTATTCTTCTCATTTGAGGATAAGATATGATACTTCCTATAATTTTTCTGAAGAGAGATTTAAAAAACACTCTTTAACTGTAGGGATAAAGAATTTTCTTTTAGATAGCATAAATCTTACTTATCAGGATGATCCTGTATGGAATAGCCGCCAGCTTACTTTAGATGTGGGTAATAAATTTTTTAATAAATTCTTTGCTAAATTTTATATCAGCAGAAATCTTATAAATAAAGAAACCACAGAAATGGGATTTGAGGGTATTTACTCCTATGATTGTTATTCTTTTGGTTTAGGAGTTTCTACTACACCCAAGGACACCATGTTTTGGTTTAGGATTGAGTTAAAAGGACTTGGGGGTTACGGAATTCAAAAGTCCTTATGGCACAGCGAATAAAAATTTTAATTCCAGGACCTTTAAAATTTCTTTTTGTAAAAGAAGGGCTGGAATACTATTCTAAAAAAATAAAGCCCTTTGTGGAGCTGGAAATACTTGCTCCAAAAGTAAAAACAGAAAAATTAAAAAAAGAGGAAAAATTAGCTAAGGAAGAAGAGGTTTTAAAAAAATACATTTCAAAAAAAGATTATCTAATTGTAATGGATGAAAGAGGAAAAAGTTTTAAAAGCAGAGAGTGTGCCAGCCGTTTGCAAAAGTTACTGGAAAATTTTCAGCAGCTTTGTTTTATTATCGGAGGACCTGAAGGAGTTTCCCAGAATCTCAAAAACCAAGCTAAGGAACTTTGGAGTCTTTCTTCATTAACTCTTAATCACGAAATAGCCTTACTTGTCCTTGCAGAAGTGATTTATAGGAGTTTTACCATTATAAAAGGAATTCCTTATCACAGAGACTAAAAAGTTTTTTTATCGCAATAGCTAAACTTTTTATTAAAAATAAGTAAAATATACTTAAATCTCAAAAAAAATTTACGGAGGTAAAAAAATGGGAGAAAAGTTTGCTATTATATACGATGAAATATTCTTAAAACACGATCCAGGAGCCTTTCATCCTGAATCTCCTAAGAGACTTGAGGCTATATTAAAAAGACTTCAAAAGGAAGATATTAAAGAATATATAGAGATATTTCCACCAGAAGTTGCTACCAAGGAGGAAATTTTATGGAATCACAGCGAAGCACTTTATAATACCATCGCCCAAACCCAGGGTAAGTCCCATATTCAGATTGATGTGGATACTGCTACTAATGAATACTCTTTTGAGGCAGCTTTAAAGGCAGTTGGAGCACAGAAGAAGGCTTTAAAACTTCTCTTGGAAGAGGGTTATAATGGAGCTTTTGCTTTAGTAAGACCTCCTGGACATCATGCAGAAAGAGATAGAGCCATGGGATTTTGTCTTTTTAATAACATTGCTATAGCTGCTTATTATGCAAAGTATTACTATGGATTAAAACGAATTTTAATTGTGGACTGGGATCTTCATCATGGAAATGGGACGCAAAATACTTTTTATTCTGATCCTGAAGTTTTATATTTTTCTGTTCATCAATATCCTTATTATCCAGGCACTGGTCATTACTCTGAAATAGGACAGGGAGAAGGCAGAGGATTTACTTTAAATGTCCCGCTTTCACCTTATTGCGGAGATGAGGAGTATATTTACATTTTTAAAACCTTTTTAGAGCCAGTTGCATTACAATACAAACCACAAATTATAATGGTTTCTGCTGGTTTTGACCTTTGTAAAGATGATCCACTGGGAGATATGGAGGTTACTCCAGATTTTGGTATTCCAGTTTTAACCAAAATCTTAAAGAAAATTGCTAATGAAACCTGCAATGGAAAGATTCTTTTTACTCTGGAAGGAGGATATAACTTTAAAAATCTACAAGAGGGAGTAGCAAATGTAATTTTTTCATTTCTGGGTATAAAAGAATACCCTATAGAACTGGATTTTTCAGAAAGGGTAGAAGCTGTAGAGAAAAAGGTATTATCTCCACTTAAAGATCTTCTTATTTACAAAAATTATTGGGAATTTTACTAAATTAAAAACTTAATTTTGCTTTTCCAGGTGGGCGACCACGGCGAATAGGAAAATATTTTTCAAGACCTAATTTTTTTATTCGGTAGCGAAGTTGTCTAAAAGTAAGCCCTAACTCTTTAGCTGCTCTTCCTATAATAAAATTATTTCTGCGAAGAACTTCAAGAATTTCTTCTGAAGAAGGTTCTTTAAAGATGAATGTTTCTATTTTTTCTTCCTTTTTTTCTGTTTCAAAATTTTCCAACTTTTCTTTTAGTTTTAAAAGCTGAGAAACTAAGGTTACAGGAACTACCTCTTCTTCAGCTACAATAAACAATCTTTCAAGAACATTTTCGAGTTCTCGCACATTTCCTGGCCATGGATATTCCATAAGCTTTTGTAGAGCTTGTGGAGAAAGAATTAATCGGCGTCCATACTCTTTTTCCAAACGGTTAAGAAAGAACTTAACTAAGCCTGGAATATCCTCGCGTCGTTCACGAAGAGGCGGAATATAAATAGGAAAAACATTAAGCCGATAAAAGAGATCTTCACGAAACTTTCCTTCCTGCACTAGTTTTTCTAAATCTTGGTTAGTAGCAGCAATAATGCGAACATCTACTCTACGAGTCCGAGTGCTTCCTAAGCGTTCAAACTCTTTTTCCTGAATAAATCGTAAAAGTTTGCTTTGTAGTGATAAAGGAAGTTCTCCAACCTCATCTAAGAATACTGTTCCTCCATCTGCTATTTCTAACCATCCAGGTTTACTTTTAACTGCTCCAGTAAAAGCACCTTTTTCATAACCAAAAAGCTCAGCTTCAAGAAGATTTTCTGGAAGAGCTGCACAATTAACCTTTACAAAAGGTTTGTTTCTTCTGGGGCTAAGTTCATGGATAAGTCTTGCAGTAAGAGTTTTTCCTGTTCCTGATTCTCCAAGAAGCAATACTGTTGCCCGAGTAGGAGCTACCTGTTCAACTAAACTTAAAACTTTTTTCATTTTTGGATTACGAGAGCCATACATGAATTCACTGAAACGACTTTTAAGTTCATCTCTAA
>CAZQIW010000009.1:0-21667 GCA_964593845.1 uncultured Thermodesulfatator sp.
CATTTATCCAGGAACTTTTGATCCTATTACAAATGGACATATGGATATAATTAAAAGAGCTCTAAAAATGTTTGATAAAGTAATTGTAGCTATTGGAGAAAATCCTGCCAAAAAACCTTTATTTACAGAGGAAGAAAGATTATTTCTGGTAAAAGAAGCTATTAAAGAACTACCAGATCATCACAGAGTAGAGGTTGAAATATTTTCTGGTTTATTAGTAGATTTTGCCAAGAAAAAGTCTGCATGTGCTATTATTAGAGGCTTAAGAGCAGTTTCAGATTTTGAATATGAAATGCAACTTGCTTTAATGAATAGAAAACTTTCCAATAGTATTGATACTATATTTCTTCTACCAAGTTTAAAATGGATTTTTTTAAGTTCTTCTATTATAAAAGAAGCTGCTAAACTTGGAGGAAAAATAGACGATCTTGTTCCTGCAATTGTAGCTCAAAAATTAAAAGAAAAATTTGGGAAAAAAGATTAAAGGGGGGCTTTACCCCCCTCTTAAGAATATAAAAATTTAGATTTCATTAACAGTTATGGATCCTGAAGGACATACCTCTACACAAGTCATACAACCAAGGCAATCTTCAGGTCTGGCTACTATTGGTTTTCCATCATCTCCCTTGTCATAAACCTGGGCAGGGCAGGACTCAATGCAGCTTCCACAAGCTTCACAAGTGTCTAAATTTACTGTAATTTCAAACATAGGCACACCTCCTTTATTTTAATTTTTGCTCTTTAAACTCTTGTGCCTTTTTCAAAAAATTTTCTGCCCAACATTTTACACTAAAAATATGAATATGGGTATAACCTGCTAATAAATTTTTATATAAAATTCCATCTCTTTTTCCATCAATTCCAAAACCTTTTTCCAATTCAAATATATACTTCATTTCTTTATTTTCGTCAATACTAATGGGCTTTGAATAATGAAATTCATGCCCCTTTATAGAAAGACCTAAACTAAAATAAGGATTTTTCTCTGTTACTTTAGCTATCACATAACCATGTCCCTGAGGTCTCTTTTCCACAGAAAAAATAATCGGCAAAGCCTTACACATTGGATATTCTTTTCCCTTCCAAATAATTTTCTTCCCTAAATACATCAATCCTCCACACTCTGCATAAACAGGCATTCCATCAAGGATTACCTCTTTTACATCTTTTAACAAATCCTGATTCTCTGCCAGAGCTTCGGCTTTTACTTCTGGGAAACCCCCTCCAAGATAAAGAGCTGATACCTTAGGAAGTCTTTTAGTAGTAAAGGCATTTATAAACTCTAATTCAGCACCCAGGTTAGAAAGAGCTTCTAAGTTCTCAGGATAATAAAATTGAAAAGATTCATCTTTAAATACCCCTACCCTAATCCCTTTACACTGTAACTCCATTCTTTCTTCAGGAATTTCTATTTCTAAAGGTTTTACACTTTTGCTTATTTCTATTATTCTTTCTATATCAGTATTTTTCTTAACTGCCTCTCTAAGCTCTTCTAAAAAAAGTTCTTCATCATATTCCGAAGAAGTAATTAGACCTAAATGTCTTTCAGAAGGTAAGTTTTTTAATTTAGGAATAGCTCCAAGTACTTTTATATCAGTATAATATTCTATAGACTTGCGAATAATATTTTCATGCCTTGATCTGGCTATTTTATTTAAAACTACTCCTTTAATATCTAATCCTTCTTCAAAATTAATAAATCCCTTTACCAAAGCTGCAAGACTTCTGGTAACTTTAGTGCAATCAAGGACAATAATTATTGGTGCTTTCAAAATTCTTGCAAGTTTAGAAGTGCTACAACTGCCATATATATCCATTCCATCAAAAAGCCCACGATTACCTTCAATAACAGCTAATTCGGACTCTTTAGATCCTGTATAAAAAGAATATAAATTTTCTTTTTCATCAAACAAAAATAGATCCAAGTTCCTACAAGGAACACCAGAAATTTTACTCAGCCATCCAGCATCAATATAATCAGGACCTTTTTTAAAAGCTGAAATTTTAAAACCTAATTCCTTTAATACAGAAATTAGACCAATAGTAAATAAAGTTTTTCCTGCCCCACCTTTATGAGATGAAATTAAGACTCTCGGAATATTATAAGAAAGCAACATAAACTTAAAAAAATTTTAATAAAATAGAAAAAAAGGGGCTTAAATCAAGCCCCCTGAAGTTTCTCTAATTATTTCTTATACAACACCCCGTTATATTTTACTACCAATTCTTTAGATTTATATACACCAAGAAAGATTTTATAAAGGACTGTAAGGACAAAGAAACCTACTCCCCAGATTCCAAGAGCAATTCCAATCTCTGGTAAGGTTGGTCTATAAGGAGTGACAGTTTCAAAAGGAGTAGGAGTATATCCACCAGTAATTAAACCAATACCTTTATCTATCCAGCAAGCAATAAATACAGCTATACATGCTAAAGTTAGAGTTACTTCGTTTTTTCTTGTAGCAGGAATTACAAGCAATGCTATTGCAATTGCAGCAAGCACTGCAGCAGCCCACATAAAAGGTACCCATTCAGCATGTCCTTTAAGACCTACAAATAAATATTTTACAGAAGCCTGAAGTGAAGGGATTCCACTATAAAAAGCTGTAAAAAGCTCAAAGAAGAATAGCAAAACATTTATAATAAAAGCATAGGCAACTGTTTTGGCAAGAGCATCAATTGCTTTCTTACCAGGATCAAAATTAGCTACTTTCTTTAAAAGAAGAGCTACCACAATTATAAAAGCAGGACCTGCACAAAAAGCAGAAGCAAGAAATCTTGGAGCCATGACTGCAGTTAACCAAAAATGGCGACCTGGTAATCCTTGGTAAATAAAAGCGGTTACAATATGAATGCTGGGTGCCCAAAGAATAGCTAAATAAATAATAGGTTTCAACCAGGAAGGATATTTAGTTTCTTTATAGTAAGAATGTAACACTGTCCATCCACAAATGAGGTTCAATATTAAATAACCTGAAAGAACACAAGCATCAAAGAAAAATATAGAATGAGGAGTAGGATATCTTAAAACATTTAATACCCTCATTGGCTGCCCAAGGTCCACAAAAATGAAAAGCATACACATTAAAACTGCTGCTATTGCAAGAAATTCTCCTAAAACTGTAATCTTTCCATATTCCTTATAATTATGCCAGTAATAAGGTAAAACTATCATCACAGCCCCAGCAGCTACTCCAACGAGAAAAGTAAAATTAGCAATGTAAAATCCCCAAGATACATCTCTATTCATTCCAGTAATACTTAAACCATACTTCCATTGCAGTAAATAACATAAGAATCCAATAAAAATAATTACAGCTAAGAAAGCAAGCCATGCCCAATATTTTTTACTCCCATGCAACGCCTTCTCAATCATACTTACACCTCTCTTTTAAAATTTTTTTAGTTTTATTCAAATTTTTAAAATTTTAATCTATTAAATAAAACACTGCAGGACCTGTTCCTAATTCCTCTTTTCTTCTTATAGCCATTCTTTCTTCTAAGATTTTGTTAATTTCAGAATTAGGATCATTTAAATCGCCAAAATAAAGAGCTTTAGCCGGACAAGCTTCTACACAAGCAGGAATTTTCCCATCTGCAAGTCTTTCATAACACAATGTGCATTTTTCTACTACACCCTTTGTTCTCGTAGGATACTCTGGATTTACCTCAGAAAGATATTTCCGCGGATCATACCAGTTAAAAGATCTTGCTCCATAGGGACAAGCTGCCATGCAAAAACGACATCCTATACATCTGTGATAATCCATCATTACAATTCCATCTTCCCTTTTAAAAGTAGCCTCAGTAGGACATACTCTTACACAAGGAGGATCATCACAATGATTACATAAAAGAATAAAAGGGACTCCTTTAAAATGTTCTTTTAAATACTCATTTTTCTCAAATTCAGGAAAAGCATGTTCAAATTCATCTTCCCAAATCCATTTTATTTCCTTCTTTTTATCAGGAATCTTAGGAATATTATGTAAATAATTACATGCTTCTATACACTTAAAACCACAATCAGGCTGAGCCTCTTTACACTTTTTAACATCAATGGCAAGTGCCCATCTCTTACCTTTTAGCGCCTCAGGAGCAGGTGCATACTCCTGAGCTTTTACCTTTAAATTACCCACTGCAGCTGATGCTGCAGTGCCAAGTAAAGTTAAACCACCTAATTTTAAAAAGTCCCTTCTTTTTATTGCCATTTTTTTGCCTCCTCCTTTGTAAAATGACAATTCCAACAATCTGGATGAGTTACTACAAAATTATGACATCTATCACAAAATCTTTCTTTGTCTGTATGACACTTCATACAGGTCTTCTGCAAGCTTATTCTTATCTTTTCTCCTCTACTATTTATATAAATATACTCATTCTCACGAATAGCCTTCTTTCTCCACTCGTCTAAAAGTTTCATATGATAAGCTCTCATAAACTCTTTTGATTCAACACACTTCTTATCTTTAGGAACCGGCAACTCTGGAATTGCTTCCAATCTTCCTAAATTTAACCACATAGGTGCAGTAAAAAATAAGATAAGTATTATAATCCCAGGTATAACCTTTCCTGCATTATACATCGTTTATACCCCCTCCTTACCTTTTAATGGACGATATCTTAAATCTGTAGTTCTTTCCTTTTCTCCATCTAATACAATAGCATTTCCTACCAGTTCATGCACTCCACATACATCCACTCCAGGAACCCAGTATTCCATCAAGGCAGGGAAAACAGCTCTATCAATAGCACAAATACAGGCTAAATGATTAACTCCATACTTCTTATGCACATATTCTACAGCATTAGCTCTTGGAAAGCCTCCTCTCATTCTCATTTCCATATACTCATCTGTATTCAAACCAGAACCACTACCACAACAGAAGGTTTTCTCTCTTATAGTATTTTCTGGCATTTCCACAAAATTATTACATACATGTTTTAAAATAAATCTTGGCTCTTCAAAAAATCCCATTGCACGAGCTGGGTTACAGGAATCGTGGAAAGTAACAACTATATGGTCATTTCTGGAAGGATCTAATTTTAATTTACCATGAGCAATAAGATCAGCAGTAAATTCACAAATGTGAACAATCTTATTATCCTTAGCATGCTCAAATACTGTTCCAGTAATAGGAGATTTAGGCACTTCCAGAAAATCAACAGGACCATACCAAGTATTATGATACTGATGCCAAACTCTCCACATGTGACCACATTCACCACCAAGAATCCACTTAACCTTTAATCTTTTTGCTTCTTCATAAATCTTAGCATGTAATTTTTTAGCTAATTCTAACTTATTGAAAAATCCAAAATTTCCAGACTCAGAAGCATAAGTGCTTATAGTATAATCAAGACCTATATGATGAAATAAAATCAAATATCCCATAAAATTGTAAATTCCTGGATCAGCAAAATAGTCACCAGATGGAGGAACAAATAAAATTTCTGCTCCTTTTTTGTTAAAAGGAACTTCTATTTTTACTCCTGTGATTTCTTCTATATCTGCTACTAAGTATTCAATAATTTCTTTCATAGTATGAGGCTGAATACCAATGTGGTTACCAATAAAATGAGAAAAACGCACAGGTTTCATTGCCCAGTCTATAGCTATACCAAGTTCATGCAAAACCTCTCTCATTATAATAGTAATTTCAGCAGTATCTATTCCATAAGGACAAAAAACAGAACATCTTCTACACTCTGTGCACTGATAAAAGTAATAAAACCACTCTTTTATAACCTCTTCAGTTAATTCTCTTGCTCCTGCAAATCTCCCAAATAATTTTCCAAAAGTAGAAAACTCTCCTTTTATAACAGATCTTACAAGCTCTGCTCTTAATACAGGCATATTCTTGGGATCACCTGTTCCAAGAAAGAAATGACACTTATCAGCACAAGCTCCACACCTTACACAAATGTCCATAAATAACTTAAAAGACCTAAACCTTTCTAACCTGGTTTTAAGAGCATCTCGCACAATATCTTTCCAATTGTCTGGAAGAGGCCACTTCTCGTCATGAGGCTGCCAACTCCCTAAGTTAGGAAGCCCTAAATCTTCCATTACCTGGGGTTCAACAGCATAACAATAACGCCCAGGTTTAAACTCTGTTTTTATATCCATCCAATGTTTTTCAGGTGTTTTATGTAAGTTTACATCCTGTAATAATTCATCTGGTTTAGGAAGACCCATATCTTTACCTCCTTCCTCTCTTATTGAGTTTTCTGAGCTTGTTGTTCTTTACACCATTCTTCATCAATAGGTAATCCTGCCTGCTCTAACAGATCCCTAAATCTTCCCTGCCATTCACAGTAAGTAGTATATTTTACAGGATAATCCCAAGGATTGATATGTCTAACAGCACGATTATTATTAGCCATATTACGAGTTGGACTGAAAAATACGCCTACCATATGAACCAGCTTACTAAATGGGAAGTAAGCAGCTAAAACAGAAACTAAAAATAGATGCATATAAAAAATTGTTCCTATCTTTCCAGGAATAGATGGATGGAATGTTACCAATCCAAGAGTTAATTGCTTTACTTCGTAAAGATCAACTTTTAAATAATACCTCATTAAAATTCCTGTAATAGCTATTCCAAGTATTAAGAAAAGTGGAAAATAATCAGAACCATGAGAAAGATAAGAAACTTTAGAATCAACTAATCTTCTGAAAAGGAGAAAAGTTAAACCAGCTACAATTAAAATGTCAGTAATATAAATTGGAGGCACTCCTAAACTCTGAATAAAACTATCAAGAAAATCCAATCCCTGAATAAGTTCAGGCACAGGATTAGTGAATAACCTAAGATGTCTTAAAAGAATAATAAAAAATGACCAATGGAATAAAATAGCTCCAAGCCATAACCATTTAGCAGAACCGTAAATTAATCTTCTACCCTGAAGATCAGCCCTTAAGTTTCTAAAAAGACTTCTAAAAAATACAATTTCTAAAAACATTCTTAAAATTACTTCAAAAGTATTAAAAGGTGCTTCTAAACGACTGTGCTTAATCCAACGCAAACTCTTCTGCTGACCACAAGTGGTTGGAATTTTAAAAGGTTGAGGCGACTTTGCCCAAGCTACCATTCTGGAAATTAAACCAATAATAAATACCAAAAAGCACGCATAAGGTATTACAATACCAAAAAGACTTTGTAAACCTAACTTACCTACCCCTATCCAGGGGATGAGAAGTAATACAATAAAAATGAAAAAGCTCCATACTACATTCATACCTCTCTCCCTCTCTTTTTATTGGTATTTTTCTTCTGGTTTCTCTTTCGGCATTCCCTCTAATACATCATATACTATTCCTGCTTTCTTTAAAAGTAAAAAGTTATTTCTCTTCCATTCTTCATACCTGATCTTATATAAAGTTTCTCTATACTTGGCAAAATGGTCAAAACTACGAATAATCAAGGCATTAATTCTATCCTCTAACTTCAAAAATTCTTCTATTCCAAATTTTTTAAGAATTTCCTCTCCTATCTCTTCTCTTATCACTCCTTTTAACTGTAAAAACAAATGCAATGCCTTAGAAGGCTGATCTTCTTGCACAGCTCTCATCTGTATCAATCTATCTAACCACTTATCCACTTCTTCCCAGTTAAAATCTCCAAAAAGAGCCTTGATCAGTGCATCAAAAGTCTCATCAATCCTATAACCAAAAGGATTTTGAAACCTATCTACTTCCTTAGTAAAAAACCTTTTAGCTTCTTCTCCCATGGAATCCCAAAAAACTTCCTTCCACTTCTTTAAAACAATATCACTTTTGTCTTCCAAAAAATTCAATAACGATTTAGACAAGGCAATACCTTTTCTTTTCATTTTAACCAGTTTTTATAATTTTTCTTGATTAAAAGTCAACCTTGATTTTTTTCAAAATTTTTCTTTTTTCAACCATCTATTTTATTTCAAAAAAACTTTTTTTTAGTTTTTTTTAAATTTTTAAACATTTTTTAAAGGTTAAATAATTTCGGCAGTCTTTTAAAAAGTTTAGCTTTTTCATAATCTGCAAGTTTAATTTTTCTAAGAATCTCTTCAAGCTCATAAATGGTATTATCATAAAGTTTTTTATTCAGCCTATAGGGATGACCATCTTTTCCACCATGGGCATAACTATACACAGCAGGATCCTTTCTTGAAGCTTCTACATTATAAATTAGTTCAGAAGCAAGGGTTAAAGCCCTTAAAGCCTTAGCTCCCAGACCAGGAGTTAAAATGAGTTCTTTAAAACTGGAAGGAGGATTATTATAGGTTCTCTCCCAGATTTTTCGCAAAGAGCTAAAGGATAAATCCTTATGACTTAAACGATGGTCTTTTTTAAAAATAACATGCACATGGGGTCTTAATTCTTTTGCCACAGTATCCAATCTTTCCTTTAATAAACTTAACATAGACCTCTGAACTGGTATGCTCTCAGACGCTACTAAATTTAACACTTCTTGTCTTTTAATAGAAGAAATTATTCCTGCATGGGGATTTACACACAAATTAACAATTTTTTTACTATACCAGTGGTATCTACGAGCATAAGCAGTTTTTTCATCCATCCCTTGTTGAACAACTCCCCATCCCCCATTTACAGAAAAAATAAAAAGATGAAAATAAAGCTGAAAACCGTCCTGAATTGCATTATTATCAATTCTGGCTGTAAGTCGGCTTAAAGTAATGTATTTTATTGCCTCCTGAGGAAAACCAACTTTTTCTCCCCATTCTATAATCTCCTGAGGAGTATTAAGAGCTCTTTTTCCCTTTCCTCCACAAATGTAAACTCCCAGTTCTTTAAAATAAGGCTTTAAAGCTTCTTTTACAGCGCCTCCTACTGTAGTGGTTAAACCTGAGGAATGCCAGTCAAACCCTAAAAGACATCCAAGAGCTTGAAACCAGAAGGGATCAGTTAATCTTTTTATCAGTTCTTCTTTTCCAAATTCCTGATAAACTAAAAGCAAAATAGCCCTACTCAATCTAACCATCCTTTCAAACAACCAAGAAGGACATTTACCTCCGTGGAGAGGAAGATCAACAATACTTCTTCTAAGCATTTTTCTCTTCTAAAGCCCTTTCTATTTCTTCTGCAATGGTTTTACATACCTTTTCTGGAGAAAACGCCTCTCTAATAGGTCTTCCTATGACTAAATAATCCGCTCCTGCTAAAACAGCTTCATAAGGAGTTGCTGTTCTAACTTGATCATCCTTTTTTTTCTCCAGTCTAATTCCTGGCACAATAGTAATTAATTCAGGAAAAAACTCTTTTACTCTGGAAACCTCTCTGGCAGAGCATACCACTCCATCACATCCAGCTTTATATGCTAACTGAGTTAATTTAAAAACAATCTCCTTAGTTTCTCTAACCAGCTCAGAATTAAAACCAAGTTCCATAAGATCTGCTCTATCAAGAGAGGTTAAGATAGTAACTGCAATAATCTTTAAGTTATTGTAGGCAGAATTTACTGCATTTTTTAATGCTTCTCCCCCGGATAAGGTATGCACTGTTACCCAATCAACTCCAAGTTCAGAAATCACCCTTATAGTTCGCAAAACTGTATTGGGAATATCGTGAAGTTTTAAATCTAAAAAAATTTTATTATCTGTTAATTCTTTTATTTTATCAATTATTTCGGGTCCGCAACTTGTAAAGAGTTCCAATCCGACTTTAAAAACTCCAACTAAGCCATTTAGCTTTTCCACCCATCTGAGTGCCTCATCACGAGTAGCTACATCTAAAGGGAAAACTATTCTTTCCTGAGGAGCTAAATCATTTGTCATGGTCAAGTTCCTTTATTTGATCTATAAACTCTCCTACATCTTTAAATTCTTTATATACCGAAGCAAATCGTATATATGCCACCTTATCCCATTCTTTTAACACTTGCATTACTTTTTCTCCTATATACTCAGAAGGAATCTCTTTTTCTCCTTTTTGAATCAAGTCAAGCTCCAGCTCGTTTACAAATTTTTTTATATTGTGTTCACTTATTGGTCTTTTATGACAAGCCTTTCTTATCCCAGAAAGGAGCTTCTCTCTATTATAAGGCTCTCTCCTTCCATCTTTTTTTACTATCATTATATCAAGTTCTATTTTTTCATAGGTAGTAAAGCGATAACCACATTTACCACATTCCCTTCGTCTTCTAATAGTAAAACCATCTTCTATTAAGCGAGAATCTATAACTTTGGTATCCAGTGCTTTACACCGTGGACATTTCATACTTTACAATTTTTAAATTATAACTTCTTTTTTGAGATATTTAAAGACTAAGGGCTTGCAAATTTCAATTATTAGTTTAAATTAAGCATCGGATTTAATCAATCCTCAGAAGGGAGGGCTGGGTATGTCTAAAATTTGTGAAATTTGTGGAAGAGGTCCTCGTGTTGGTAATAAAGTAAGCCATTCTGGAAAGAGGTCCAGCAGATGGTGGTATCCTAATATTCAGAAAGTAAGAGTCAAATTACCAAATGGTCAGGTTAAAAGAATGAAAGTGTGCACTCGCTGTTTAAAAGCTGGAAAGGTTCAGAAAGCTGTAAGTTAAATCATCCTTCTTTCTACAGTTAAAACACCTTCCACTTTAAAAATATTGGAAATAATTCTATCTAAGTGTTCTTTATTCATTACTTCTATATAAAAATCAAAAAAGGCTTTCTTATCCGAGGTGGTTTTCACCTCGGCTTTTAAAATATTGCTTTCTGAAGAAGCTATAACTGAAGAAATATTTGCAAGCAATCCTTTTCTATCAATGCAGATAATAGAGAGATGCACAGGATAAGTTCTATTTTCTATTTTACCCCATCTTACTTCTATAAATCTTTCTGGATCAAGATCTCTAAGATTAGGACAATCCACTCTATGGACAGAAATTCCCTTTCCTCGTGTAATATAACCAATTATTTCATCCCCAGGAATAGGTTTACAACACTGAGCAAGATGAAAGAGGACATTGTCAGTTCCATCTACCACAATTATGTCCTTTGCTGGTTGAGTTAAAAGAGTATATATTTTATCAGGACGATCTTCTGGAATTTCTTCTTTTTCTTCAGCAAAGGGTCTATGAGGCTTTTCTCCTATTGTTTTAATTATCTGTTTAGGTGTTAATTTGCCACTTCCTATAAGATAAAAAAGTTCATCCAGATCCTTAGCTCCGAAGTAACTTACTATTTTTTCAAGTTCAGCTTCTTTTTCTTTTAAAAAAGTGTTAAGAGAAAGATCATACTTCTTCAATTCTTTATGTAAAACCTCTTTTCCTAAGGTAATTAATTTTTCTTTTTCTTCTCTTTTAAACCATTGTTTTATCCGACTTTTTGCCCTACCTGTAACTACAATTTTTAACCAATCTCTACTGGGTTTTTGATAAGGAGAAGTTTCTATTTTTACTATATCTCCTGTTTCCAGCTTATAATCCAAAGGCACAAGTTTATCATTTACATAAGCTCTCACACAGCGATGCCCTACTTCAGTATGAATGGTATAAGCGAAATCAAGAGGAGTAGCCCCTACAGGTAAAGTAATAACATCTCCCTTAGGAGTAAAAACATATATCTCCTCAGGAAAAAGGTCCAATTTTAAGGATTCTAAAAACTCCCGTGGATGCTTTAGTTCCTTCTGAAGCTCTATTAATTTATTAAGCCACTGAAGATACTTGTATTGGGTATGTTTGGCTGAAGAAAAAAATCCTTCTTTATAAAGAAAATGAGCTGCTATTCCCTCATTAGCAATCTTGTCCATATATTCTGTTCTGATCTGAATTTCCACTTTCTTTCCCTCAGGACCTAAAACTGTAGTATGAAGGCTCTGATACATATTTGGTTTAGGAAGACTTATATAGTCTTTAAATCTTCCTGGAATAGGTGTCCAGAGAGCATGGACCAATCCTAAGGTCTTATAACACTCCTCCACAGTGTTTACAATTATTCTAAATCCAATAATATCGTAAATCTGATCCAAATCATCTATGGTAAGGTTATATTTTTGAAGTTTACGATAAATACTGTAAAGATGCTTTACTCTTCCCAGAACTCTTCCAGAAATATTGTTTTTTTTCAATAAATCACTTAAAATTCCTTTTACTTTTTCTACATAATCCTGAGAGGCAGAAATTCGTTTTTCTACCTCTTCTTTCAATCTTTCATACTCTCTGGGATAAAGATACTTAAAAGACAAATCTTCCAGTTCACTTTTTACCCAGTCAATACCCAGTCTCGCAGCTAATGGAGCATAAATTTCCAAAGTTTCTCTTGCAATACGCTGTCTTTTATGTTCTACATGGTATTGTAATGTCCTCATATTGTGAAGCCTATCTGCCAGTTTTACTAAGATAACTCTAAGGTCTTTTGACATGGCAAGAATAATTTTTCTTAAGTTTTCTGCCTGCTTGGTGATTTTATTAATAGGACCAGGGATATTTTTTAGTTTAGTAACTCCATCAACAATAAAAGCCACTTCTTCTCCGAACTCTTTCTTAATATCCTCTATAGTAATATCACAATCTTCCACAGCATCGTGAAGCAGTCCCGCTGCTATAGTGGGAAGATCAAGCTTCATCTGAGCTAAAATATAAGCTACTTCCATGGGATGAGAAAGATAGGGTTCTCCTGATTTTCTAATCTGCCCCTCGTGCAAACGAGCAGCCCATTCATAAGCCTTTTCTACTAACCTGGTATTACATCCAGGCAGATAACTCTGAATTTGATCTAAAATTTTGCTTAAAGTAACCATCTTAATTATTAAATTTAAGATTAATCCTTTTTTTTACAAGCTTCACATTTATTCAAAAAGAGCTCGGGCGGTGGAAATAATGTGTTGATAGTTAAGACCATATTTGTCCCGTAAAGTTCTGAGATCTCCATGTTCTATAAATTTATCAGGAAGCCCTATTTTTTTAAACTTTATCCCACTCAATCCTTCTTCCATTATCAATTCACATACAGCAGAGCTTAAGCCCCCTATAAGGGCATTTTCTTCCACGGTTAACACTTTTCCAGTTTTTTGAATAAATTCCAGAAGAAGTTCTCTATCAAGAGGTTTTAAAAATCGGGCGTTAATTACAGCAGCACTTATACCTTCTTTTTCCAGCTCTTTAGCTGCTTTTAAAGCCTGATAAACCATGTTTCCTATAGCAATAATTACCAGATCTTTTCCATCTTTTAATACCTCAGCCTTACCAAGAGGTATTTCCTTAAATGACCAGTCCAAACTTACCCCCTCCCCTACCCCTCTTGGATATCTTATAGCTACAGCGCTTGGATATTTAAGAGCACTATATAACATGTGCTGAAGCTCATTTTCATCCTTGGGCGCCATTAAAATAATATTCGGAATAGGTCGTAAATAGGAAAGATCAAAAGCTCCATGATGAGTTGGGCCATCCTCTCCTACAAGTCCTGCTCTATCTATTGCAAAAATTACTTTAGCATTATTTAGAGCTACATCGTGAATAATCTGATCATAAGCCCTCTGTAAAAAGGTAGAATATATAGCACATACAGGTATAAATCCTTCTAAAGCAAGACCTGTTGCAAAAGTAACGGCATGTTGTTCACAGATTCCTACATCAAAAAATCTTTCAGGATATTTTTCTGAAAAGGCTTTTAATCCTGTTCCAGACCGCATGGCTGCAGTAATAGCCACAAGTCTTGGCTCAATCTCAGCAAGTCTTAGCATAGTTTTTCCGAAAATTTCAGTATAAGATGGAGGTTCGTTGGCTGATTTTAAAATTTTTCCAGTTTTTATATCAAAAGGTCCAACTCCATGAAAAGTTTCAGGATCTTTTTCTGCATAGGGATAGCCTTTTCCTTTTTTAGTAATTATATGAAAGAGAATAGGACCTTTCATTTTCTTTATATTTCTCAAAATATCAATTAATGTCTCTAAGTCATGGCCATCTACAGGACCGATATACTCAAAATTTAAAGCTGTAAAAAGTGCCCCAGGAGAAATAGCTACTTTTAAGAGTTCTTCTCCTTTTTTTAAGAAGTTTATAAGGCTTTCTCCTCCAGGAAATTTATGTGCTAAGCTTTCTATCTCTTTTTTAATAAACCTGGTCAATTTTCCAGTAAGTCTCTTAGAAACAAAGGAGGACAAAGCTCCTACATTAGGAGCGATAGACATTTCATTGTCATTAAGAATTACTAAAAGGTCTTCTTTTTGAAAACCTGCATTATTTAAGCCTTCAAAAGCAAGCCCTGCAGTAATAGAGCCATCTCCTATTACTATAATTACTTTACCTTTCTCTTCTTTCATTCTTAAAGCTGTAGCCATTCCCAGACCAGCAGAAATAGAAGTGCTGCTATGCCCTGTATCTAAAACATCATGTGGACTTTCACTTCTTTTTGGAAAACCTGCAATTCCGTTATATTTCCTCAAAGTGGGAAATTTCTCCCTTCTTCCAGTGATAATTTTATGAGTATAGCACTGATGTCCTACATCCCATATTATTTTATCCTTGGGAGAATCAAAAACATAATGCAGAGCAAGTGTTAGTTCTACTGTACCAAGATTTGGAGCTAAGTGCCCTCCATTTTTAGAAACAACTTCAATTATATAGTTTCTTATTTCTTGAGCCAATGCTTTTAGATGAGATAATTTCAGCTTTTTTAAGTCTTCAGGAGAATTGATTTTATTTAGAAACTTCCCCATAGGTTAAACTTCCCCTTTAGTTTTTTATTACTTGATAAGCTGTCCATTTAGTGTATTTTTTACAATAACTTTTAATTGAACAGTTTGTGCAATCAGGGTCCAAATCAGTACAAAAACCGTCTTCAAATAAATAAAAAGCTCCATTATCTACATAAAAAGGAATTTTTTGGAATTCATTAACTATTTTTTCTATTTTTGTTCTCATTTTACTTGCTTGGATAATATAAGGTCTTTCTTTTTCATACAACACTTCTTCAACTATTCCAGTTCTACAGAATATTTTACCTACATGTCCATCTACTATCATTAAAGTTTCTTCCATTTTCCCTATTTTATATCCCCAAATTTCATTAAAAAGAAAAACAATCCAATTTACAAACATTCTACAAGCTTTAGGATCGTTTCCTACCCAGCCAACAGCAAGAACAGGTTGATCCTTTAAAAATTCATAAAACTTTTTTACTCCTTCATTTTTTAATAATTTTTCTGCAATCTCTAAAAAAGTTAAATTCTTTTCTTCCAGCCATCTAATAAAACCTTCATAAGCCTTAAACCGATAAGCAAATAGAGATATTGGTTTTATACCGCCGAGAGCTCCAACTTTATATAAATCACTTCCTTTTTCTCCTGCTACTTCTTTAAAAATATTAAACAATTTTGTTTCTGAAATCTTATAAGGCTCAAATAAAATTTTTTCTGTAAATTCTTCTGAAATTTTTATAGACATTTCTCTTACTTTTTCAAATTTTGCTTGCTGATTAATTAAAACTCTCAAAAGTAAATATCTTAATATTTTTTCCTGAATTTCTTTCTTATCAGAAATAATTTCCAGCCCTTCTGGTATTGCCATATGTGTTTTCCATCTATTTAACCATTTTATTTTTCCTTCCTCTTCTAATTTTGAAAGAATTTTTTCTATTTCTTCATCTGATAGCCTTTGCTGTTTTTCTTTTGCCATTTTTTACAACCGATTTTTGTTTATTTATCTTTTCTTGTAAATAACTTCTTAATCTTTTTGCATCTTTTCTAATTATTATTTCTACTTTACAATTTTTTTTAAAAAGATTCTCCTGAATTAATTTCATTTTTTTGTTTACTACTTCATATAACTCTAAATCAAGTTCATAACCTACACTATTTCTTCCCAAAAGTGCAGCTACCTTATTTGTAGTAGCAGATCCCATAAAAGGGTCAAGCACTGTTTCTCCTATATAAGAAAAAAGTTTTATTAATCTGTAAGGAATTTCCTCTGGGAAAGCAGCTATTCCCTCTTCCAGTCTGTTTTTAACCGGTAAAACATTTGTAATTTGCCATGTAGTTAAATACCATTTATTTTGTTGATATTCTTTAATATCTATCTTTGATTCTTCTTTTATCTCTTCTGGAACACTTTTATAATTAAATTTTCCTTTTTGAAAAATGAGTATAGTTTCTTGAATGTTATCAGGATAAAAATACATTGGATAGGGATGCTGTAAAACTACTCCGCTTCTTCTGCTAATCCGGATATATCCCTCTGGTTTAATCCAAATAATTTTATCTCTATATACAAATCCTTCCTCTATATAAATTTTTGTTAAATCAGCAACTACTGGATATTTTTTTCCATTAATAAGGGTATCATCACATACAATACATACTATTCTTCCCTTCGCTAAAACCCTTTTTATTTCCCTTGCTATTTTTTTCATTTTTTCTAAATATTCTTCATAACTTGAAAATAAGTCTGGATAATCAAAAGGAGCATTAAAATAGGGAGGAGAAGTAACTACAAGATGAACACTTTCATCATTAAGTTCTTCCATACGCTCACAGTCTCCAAAAATTAAAAGATGATGAGTATCTTTAAGTTTCATTCTTAATAAACCCTATTTAAAATAAAATAGGCTATTTCTTTTAAAGCTTGGGAGCGATTTCCAAAAATTTCTAAAGACTTAATAGCTTTTTCTATATAACTCTTTGCCAGTTCTTTTGTTTTTTCAAGTCCTACCAAGGCAGGATAGGTAAGTTTTTGTTTTTTAACATCTGAAAAAGTCTTTTTCCCAAGCTTTTTTTCGTCTCCAACGATATCTAACAGATCATCCACGATCTGAAAAGCAAGTCCTAAATTTTTTCCATAAGAAGATAATGCTTTAATTTCTCTTGTCTTTCCTCCTCCTAAAAGTGCTCCACTAACAACAGAAGCCTCTATAAGACGCATAGTTTTATGAAAATGTATCCATTTTAAAATCTTTAAACTTCCTTTTTTTCCTTCCATAAGAAGGTCTGCCATCTGTCCTCCAACCATTCCCTCAAGTCCAATGGCTTGAGAAATGTGATAAATAGCTTTTAAAAGCCTTGTTTTATTTACCTTTTTTACTTGATCAGGATGGGTAAAAAACTCAAAAGCCAATGCCTGAAGACCATCTCCTGCTAAAATAGCAGTGGCTTCATCAAAGGCTTTGTGGCAGGTTGGTTTACCTCTTCTTAAATCATCGTCATCCATAGCAGGAAGATCGTCGTGAATTAATGAATAGGTATGAATACACTCTATTCCTGCTGCAAAAAGTAAAATGTCTTCCCAATTTCCACCAACTACTTCACAAGCTGCTAAGCACAGGATAGGTCTTATTCTTTTTCCTCCTGCAGAAAGACTATAATTTGCTGCAGCAATAACCCTTTTTCCATAACCACTTTCTTCAGGAAAATACTTTTCTAAAGTCTTTTCTACTTTCTCTTTTCTTTCTTTAAGATAAGAGGTTAAATCAAATTTTTGTTCCATTTTTTAAAAGCTCTGTAGCTTTTTCTAAGGTTTCCAACTTAAATCCTTCTTTTTCCTTTAAAATAACTTCCACTCTTGTTCTTGCATTTTTCAATTTCTCTTCACAATAGTGAATCAGCTTTAATCCTTCCTCATAAAGATTAATAGCAGTTTCCAGATCCAAATCTTTATTTTCCAACTGTTTTAAGATATATTCTATCCTTTGTAAAGCTTCTTCAAAATTGAGATCTTTTACCTCTTCCTCCATTATTCTATTCCTTTATTTCCTTTACTTCTACCAGGATTTTTCCTTCATAAAATTTTATTTCCAATATATCCCCTTCTTTTAGCTCTTTAGCCTTTTTAATAATTTTACCCTCAGGATAGGATTTTACTATACTATACCCCTTTTGTAAAATATTTAAAGGCGAAAGAGAATTTAAAACCTGAGATAAAGCCTCTATTCTTTTTTCTTTGCTCTCCAGAAAATGTTCAAAAACCAAATGAAGTCTGTTTTTCAGATATTTTAACTTTTCTTCTTCAAGACGAATTCTTTCTGCAGGATGGCTCTTTTTTAATCTATCCTGGTAACTTAATAAAAGTGACTCTTTATAAGAGAGGAAACGCTCCATTTTAAACTGAAGTTGATGAAGATACTCTTTAAGCTGAGTTTCTATTTGGTGAATAACCCTGAAGGGATTTTTGCTCTCAAGCTTCAGCTTTAACTCAAAAATTCTTCTTTCTTTTTTTGAAAGAAAGAATTCCAGAAGTTGTTGATATTTTTTCTTATAAAAATTCAGTTTATTATAAACCTCTTCTTTATCAGGTATAACCTCTTCTGCTGCCGCTGTAGGAGTAGGACATCTTTTATCAGCTATTAAATCGCAGATGGTATAATCTATTTCATGTCCTACAGCAGAAACCACAGGGATTTTTGATTCCTTAATTCCAAGAATAATATCTTCGGTATAAAATGGAGCAAGATCTTCAAAAGAGCCTCCACCTCTTGTAATTACAATAACTTCCACATCTTTAAAGTAAAGGTTTATGTCTTTTATTGCCTGAACTATTTCTTTTTCAGCTCCCTCTCCCTGAACTCTCACAGGATAAACCAAAATTTCCACATCCCATCTATTGTAAGTTATTTTTAAAAAATCTCTTAGAGCTGCCCCAAAAAGGGAAGTAATTACTGCAACTTTTTTTGGATAGGGAGGTAGGGCTTTTTTTCTATTAGGATCAAAAAAAGACTTATATTTTTTTATAAGCTCCTCTTTTTTTAAAGCCAGCAATCCCTTACCCAGAGGTTCCAGCCGTTTGACTATAAAATAACACTCTCCATAGCGAGGATAAAAATTGAGCCTTCCAAAACATAAAACTTTTAAACCGTTCTTAAGATAGGGAGTGATAAGGAGATTCTTCTGAGAACTAAAAATAATAGCTTTAAGTGAGGCCTCTTCTTCAATTAAATTGAAATACACATTTCCATTCTGACTGTAGCGAAGATTGGCTATTTCCCCTTCTATCCAGAGAATATTAAAGTTTCTTTCTATAACAGACTTTAGATTTTGAGTAATTTCTTTAACAGTAAAATATAATTTTTCTCTGGGCTCAAGCTCTATAAAGGATTCTTGCAGTTTATTCATACTGAAAATATTAATTTATCATATTTTAAAATTTTTAACAGAAATTTTTGAGATTTAAAATAGAAAAAACTCCTTGACATCGCAAAATTTTCTATTATATTTTATAAGCGGTTAAGATCGCGGGGTGGAGCAGCCAGGTAGCTCGTCGGGCTCATAACCCGAAGGTCGTGGGTTCAAATCCCACCCCCGCAACCAATCTTCTCTTAAATTGTGAGTTCTACCAGTTTATCTAAACTGGTATTCATCTATTATAAAAAGTGAGGTAAAAAGTGAGTGAGGTTAACCGTATAAAAAAACAAATCTTAAGACATCTTGTTAAAAACCCCGCCACATTTTGGGAACTTATCAATTATCAGGACTCTCATATAGTTAATTTTTTACAGGCTGTAAAGGAGTTAATTCAAGAAGGAACTCTCAGATATGAAAAACCTTATTTTTATTTAAATAAAGATCTAAACATTACTCCGTATCACAATCCTGGCTGTTTGATTTGTTCCCCTTTTTCTAAAGACCCTTACTGGAAAAATATTCTGGATGAATTTCTTAAAATCACTAAGGATAGACCCTTACCCACAAGTGATTTTGATCAAGGCTTTATAAGACCTGAGGATACCTTAAAAAGAACTGCCTTTATTTATGAGCGTGGAGATCTTGAAAATACTGAGATTTTTATACTTGGAGATGATGATTTAATTTCTTTAAGCATGGCTCTTACCAAACTTCCTAAAAGGATTGTAGTGGTAGAAATTGATGAAAGAATTAACAAATTTATAAGGGAAAAAGCAGAGGAAATTGGTTTTAAAAATATAGAAGTGTATAATTACAATGTAATAGATAGTCTTCCAGAGGAGCTTCATAAGAAATTTGATGTGTTTGTTACAGACCCAGTAGAAACCCAAAAAGGGCTTAAGCTTTTTATAAGCAGGTGTATAAGTTCTTTAAAAGGAGAAGGTTCTGCAGGTTATATGGGTTTTACTCATAGAGAGGCTTCTTTAAAGAAATGGCACGACTTTCAGAAGTTTCTTATAGAATCGGGGTTTGTAATTACTGATATTTTAAGAGATTTTACTATTTATCCTGAAGAAGAAAATCAGTGGGAGGATTTTTATCGCACTTATAGAATTATGAAAGAATTTGACTTAAATCTTCCTACTGTGGACTGGTATAAGTCCTGTCTTGTAAGGTTTGAGGTGGTAGAAGGTCCTAAGATTCTGGATATAGAAGTTCCCAAAAACTTAGAAGAACTTTATTTTGATGAGGAATCCTGGGCTACTCCCCGTCCTTCTTATTTAGAAGAAAAATAATAATAAGGGGTGTCAAAGATGGCTTATACTACCTCTGATTTTAGAAGAGGTTTAAAAATAGAATGGGAAGGTAAACCTTATGAAATTTTAGAGTATCAGCATGTAAAGGTTTCCAAAAATCAGCCAACAGTAAGAACTAAGCTTAAAGATCTTACTACTGGTAGGGTTTTAGAAGTTAACTTCCGAGCAGGAGATAAGTTTGAAAAACCTGATTTACAAGAAAAGGAAATGCAATTTCTCTATAGAGAAAAAGATCAGTTTGTTTTTATGGATTTAGAGGATTATGATCAGGTTTATATTAGTGAGAAGGATGTAGGAGAAGCTGCTAAGTTCTTAAAAGAAAATCTTAATGTTTATGTGCTTTACTATAAAGGAAAAGTTATCGGTATTGAGCTGCCTAATATTGTGGAGCTGGAAGTGGTAGAAACTGAACCTGGAGTAAAGGGTGATACAGTAGGCACTGCTACCAAGCCTGCAACCTTAGAAACAGGTGCTGTTATTCAGGTGCCTCTTTTTATAGATAAAGGAGATATAATAAAAGTTGATACCAGAACAGGAAAGTATGTAGAAAGGGCAAGTTAAAATCCTATGCTTACTCTTAAAAAACTTCAAGAGTTTAAAGAGTATTTAGAGAGTGGTGCTTTTATTGAGGATTTTGAGATGAGACCTCCTGATGGACAGGCTGAAATGCTTGATATGATTGAGCTTCTTTTTGAAATTTGTGAAATTGCAGATGAAGTAATAAGCAAACACTTTTATAAAAAGTGGGGAGAAGAAGTTCTTAAAAAATCTTAGATGGTTTATTTCATAAGAGCTAAGAGCTATTACAGATACGCTTTAGACCTTTTTAAAGATCTACCTCACTTAAAAGGGAACCTTTCAGAATTACAGAAAAAAGTTCAGGATATTTTTAAAATAGGACTAAAGGCTATCTGGGCTCTTTCTCAGATTACTACTCCTGAAAAACCTCCTTCTTTTGAAGAAATCTGGAAAAAAGCTCTGGAGTCTGTAGAACCTGAAGAGGCACAAGAGTTAAAAAAAATTAAAGAGGCAATTTTTTCAGAAAAAGTGGAAGATTCTGAAACTCTTATCAAAAATGCCGAAATTTTTCTGGAAATAATTAAAAATACTCTCAGACCCATTCTTTAAGCTCTTTGCTTAATGGATAAAAAGTGCTATTATATTAGCAGGAGGCTTTAAGTTATGGAAAAAGAAAAAATAGAAGAGTATCTTAAAGTCCTTGCCTGCCCTAAGTGTAAAGGTGATTTAAGTTATAAAGTATATGAAAAAAAAGAAGGTTTTTACTGTAAAAAATGCAAACTCTTTTATCCTATTG
>CAZQIW010000010.1:0-3879 GCA_964593845.1 uncultured Thermodesulfatator sp.
TTTCAGGTTAGAGTATTTAGTAAATCACTTTCTGGAAAGACTTGTAGATAATTTGGAGTTGCAATTTATCACAAGAGCTTCTTTTTTTAAAATTTTTAAAATCTTAAGAGTATTTAAAAAAGCCTTAGAAATAGATGGAATTTTTTCACAGAAGTTTGACACTTATTTAAATCTTTTAGAAAATTCTTTAAAGAGTTATCCTTTAACTTTTAGTCAATATTTGGATATATTTAAAGGATTAATAGATGGGGTTCAGCATATTGTAAAAGTGTATTATGTGAATCCTTATTTAAAGGTATTTCCTTTGGTGTTTGAAGCCCTTAATGAAAAAGAAATTTTACAGAAGTATATAGGATGTTTTAAGAATAGTTTGGAAAAAGAGCAAAAATATTTTTGTGTGAGTGAAAGGGTAATACGAGAGGCAGTTGATTCTGCTTTTGCTTTAAAATATCTGGATAGTTTTTTAAGAAAAATATACCAAGTAATGACTTGTTATATAGAAAAAGTGGATAAAGAAGACTTAAATCTTTTAATGAGCTATGATCCAAAGAGAGCCATATCTCCTATTCAAAATACTAATCATTTAGTAACTGATTTAATTTACTTGGGAAATAAAGGGTATAACTTAATGCTTCTTGCAAGGGAAAAGAATTTAAAGGTAAAAATTCCTTATGGGTTTATTTTAACTACAGAGATTTTTAGATGTTATAAATTAATAAAAAAATACAAAGAGCTGTGGGAAGATTATAAAGGAAAGATTAAAGAAAATATACAAATTTTAGAAAAGCTAACTGGAAAAAATTTTGGAAAAAAAGAAAATCCTCTTCTTCTTAGTGTAAGAAGTGGTTCTGCTATTTCTATGCCAGGGATGATGAATTCTATATTAAATGTAGGAGTAAATTTGGAGATAGTAGAAGGGCTGGTAGAACAAACTCGGAACTTGTGGTTTGCCTGGGATACTTATAGAAGATTTATTCAGAGCTGGGCTATGGCTTTTGGGGTGCCCAGAGATTTTTTTAATAACTTAATGAGAGAACACAAACGTAAATATAGGGTAAAGAAAAAAAAGGAATTTACTGGTGAGCAGATGAGAGAGTTGGCTCTTATTTATAGAAAATCTGTAGAAAAGTTGGGTATTTCTATTATAGATGATCCTTGGGATCAATTGTTCAAAAGTATAGAACTTATTATAAATTCCTGGTATAATCAAAAAGCTACTGCTTATAGAGAGATTATGCAGATTGCAAATGAATGGGGCACTGCAGTGATAGTGCAGCAGATGGTTTTTGGTAATAAAAGTCCTTCTTCTGGAACTGGAGTAACTCTCACTACTTCTCCTGTAGGTAAGTTTCCCAGAATTATTCTTTGGGGAGATTATACTCCTTATAATCAGGGAGAGGATATTGTCTCAGGATTAGTTAATGCCTATCCTATATCCTTAGAACAAAAAAAGATAGAAGGAAGAGATGGACTTTCGCTTCAGGAGGCTTTTCCTGAAATTTATAATGCTCTTTTAGATTTTGTTTATTATTTAGTATATGAAAAAGGCTGGGGGCATCAGGAAATAGAGTTTACTTTTGAAGGTGATAGAGCTGAAGATCTTTATATTCTTCAGGTTCGTGATATTATTTTGAGAGAAGAACGAGAGATTCCCTTTTTTAACAAAGAGCTTCTTCAAACCTTAGAATGTATTGGAAAAGGCATAGGAGTTTGTGGAGGACTTCTTTCAGGCAGAATTGTTTTTAGTTTAGAGGATATTTTGGAATTTAAAACCAAAAAAGAACCTTTGATTCTTTTAAGATACGATACAGTGCCTGATAATATAAAAGAGATTTCTTTGGTAGATGGAATTTTAACAGCCAGAGGAGGACAGACTTCTCATGCAGCTATTGTTGCTTCACGTCTTGGTAAGATATGTGTTGTAGGTTGTGAAAATTTAAGTATAGATGAATTTAAAAAAGAAGCAAAAATTAATGGCATTATTTTAAAATTAGGAGATTGGATTACTTTAAATGGTATAAGTGGACAGGTTTTTAAAGGGAAAATAGAAGCATTAACTAAAATATATTAAAAAGGAGGTTTGTTATGAAATTAGGAATAAATGGGTTTGGAAGAATTGGAAAACTTACTCTTTGGCATCATGTTGCAAGGAAGTATTTTAAAGAGATAGTGATCAATATAGGAAGGGAGGTTGGAACCTCTTTTTTTGATATAGTGAGCTACATTGAAAAAGATAGCACTTATGGATGGTTACCTGTTTATCTTTATGGACATAAAGCAAAAAGAGTAATAGAAGAAGTAAATGAGAAAGAAGGAACAATGTATATAGATGGAGTAAAGGTAAAAATTTTAAGAAAAACCAGAAATCCTAAAGAGATTAACTGGAGAGAAGAGGGAGTAAGACTTGTAATAGACTGTTCTGGAAAATTTAGAGATCCTACGGTAGATCCTGATGAGCCCAAAGGTTCTGTGAGGGGGCATTTGGTTGCAGGTGCAGAAAAAGTAATAGTTTCTGCTCCTTTTAAAATAAAAAACAAAGAAAAAGGAATTCCAGAGGATGCTACTACTATAGTATATGGAATTAATGAAGAGGTATATCAACCTAATAAACACAACATTATCTCTGCAGCTTCCTGCACTACTACATGTTTAGCCTATATGGTAAAACCTTTACTTGATTATTTTGGAGTGGATAGAATACTTTCTGCATCTATGGTTACAGTTCATGCCGCCACAAGCTCTCAGGTGGTTTTAGATAGAGTGCCTCAGGCAGGGAAAAAAGATTTAAGAAGGATGAGAAGTGTGTTTAATAATATAATTTTAACTACTACAGGTGCTGCTGAGGCTCTGGGATTGGTAATTCCAGAAATGCAAAAAGTTGGTTTTATGGCTGAAAGTGTAAGAGTTCCCTTAACCACAGGAAGTTTAATTATTCTTACAGTAAATATTCAGGATGAAAGTATAGACAATCATATTAATAGGGAGTTAATTAATAATATTTATAAAGAAGCCGCTTCTACTAAATATAAAGATTATCTTATTTTTAGTATGGAACAAAATGTATCTTCTGATATAATAGGTTATCCAAAAGCAGCTGCTATTATTGAAGGCACTGAGACTCATACAAGAACAGCACTTGCTAAGGTGGATATATGTAAAGCTCTGCCAGAAATTGGTAGAACTGTTTGCACACATGTAGAAATTCCTATTACTCAAGTAGTAGTTTATGGGTGGTATGATAATGAGCTGGGTTCTTATACCAATATGTTAGGTGATTTAACAGTATTCATTGCTGAAAAGATGATTTAGGGCTTATGATCAGGAGGAAAGGAAGAGAAATAGCTTTACAAATTCTTTATCAGAAGGATATTGCTAAACTTTCTACAGAAGAGGCTATAGAGAATTATAAAAAATATTTGAATATTAATAATGCCGAAGCTTTTAAATTCGGTGAGGAATTGGTAAGAGGAGTATCAGAAAATTTAGAATTTATTGATAATATAATTAAAAAATACACGCCTTCTTGGCCCATTGAAAGAATGAATATTACAGATAGAAATATACTTAGACTTGGTGTTTTTGAAATGTTTTTTAGACCAGATATACCAGAAGTAGTGTCTATTAACGAAGCTGTAGAGCTTGCTAAACTTTATGGAACAGATGATTCTCCTGCTTTTATAAACGGGGTTTTAGATAGCATTTATAAAAAAGAGATTAAAAATAAAAAAGTATGAGAGAAGTAAAAATTATTACTATTGATGGACCTGCGTCTTCTGGAAAAACTACTATAGCCAGAATGCTGGCTAAAAAGTTAAACTATTTTTTGTTAGAGTCTGGAAGTTTTTACAGACTGGTAACTTATTTATTATTAAAAAGTTC
>CAZQIW010000010.1:3979-21213 GCA_964593845.1 uncultured Thermodesulfatator sp.
TGTTAGAGTCTGGAAGTTTTTACAGACTGGTAACTTATTTATTATTAAAAAGTTCAAATCTGGAGGCTTGTTTAAAAGGGGAGCTTAACTTAAATAAGTTTTTAGAAGAGATTTTTAAAGAAATTAAAATTGAGCTTTCTTCTAAGGGGACATTTATCTATTATCAGGGACAATTAATAAAGGAGGAATTACGCTCAAAAGAGGTAGAGAATGCTGTTTCTCAGGTAGCTGCTATAAAAGAAATAAGAGAATTTTTAACTAATCTTATGAGAAAAGTAGTAGAGGGTAAGCCTATTGTTGCTGAAGGAAGGGATATGGGAAGTGTTGTTTTTCCGTATGCAGATTTAAAAATTTTTCTTACAGCTAATGAAGAGGTAAGAGCACAGAGGAGATTTAAGGAAGAGCTCAGTAAAAAATTGAGAGAAAATAATCGTGGATATGAAGAAATTATGAGTAATATTAAGCTTAGAGATGAGATAGATAGCAAAAGAAAAGTAGCTCCTTTAACTGTGCCTGAAGGTGCTTACATTATAGATACTTCTTATTTAACTCCAGAACAAGTGTTAGAGGAGATTTTAAAGTTACTAAGGTAATAGAAATCGTTATAAAATGAAAAGGGAGTTTTATAGTTTAGAAGAGTTCATAAAAAAAGAAAAAGCAAAAGCAAGGAAACTTAGAAAAACCAGATGGTGGAGAAGGCAGGTAGAAAGGGGAATTTGTTATTATTGTGGAAGGAGAGTAAAACCAGAAGAGCTTACTATGGATCATAAGATACCTCTTTCTCGTGGAGGCACTTCTGATAGATCAAATATTGTTCCAGCCTGTAAAGACTGAAACAACAAAAAAAAGTATTTGCTTCCCTGGGAATGGGAAGAGTATTTAAAAAGGCTTAGAGGAGAAAAAGAGTAGGAGGGCTTTACGCCCTCCTGAAGGATAAGAGGAGGGAAAAGCTATGTGTGGAATAGTAGGATACATTGGAAATAAAGCCGTTATTCCTGTGCTTTTAGAAGGTCTTAGAAGATTGGAATATAGAGGCTATGATTCGGCAGGGGTTGTATTTTTAGAAGATGGAGAAATAAACTTAATCAAAACAAAAGGAAGAATTCTGGATTTAGAGGAAAAGATTTTTAAAGATCCTCCGTCTGATGCATTATCTCCAGGGCTTGGACATACCAGATGGGCAACCCATGGAGAACCTTCAGAAGAAAATGCCCATCCCCATTTAGATTGTAAAAAAGAACTGGCTTTGGTGCATAATGGAATTATAGAAAATTACCATCAGTTAAAAAAAGAGCTGATAGAAAAAGGACATAAGTTTATTTCTGCAACTGATACCGAAGTTATTGTGCATCTGGTAGAAGATTTTATTCAGGAGGGGTTTGAGATTAAAGAGGCTTTTTTTCAGGCTTTAAAAAGGTTAAAAGGGGCTTATGCTGTTGCTTTAATATATAAGAAAAATCCTGATTTTATCTTGGTTGCAAGAAATCAAAGCCCGGTGGTGATAGGAGTAGGGGAGGGAGAAAATTTCGTTGCTTCTGATATTCCAGCATTGCTTCCATTTACCAGAAAGGTAATTTTTTTAAATGACGGAGAAGTAGCTTTTTTATATAAAGATAAAATTGAAATTTTTGATTTAGAGAAAAATAAAATTGTAAGAGAGCCTGTTTTAATCTCTTGGGATCTTGGGTCTGCAGAAAAAGGTGGTTTTCCGCATTTTATGATTAAAGAAATTTGTGAACAACCTGAAGCTATTAAGCATACTTTACTTGGAAGAGTAGATTTAGATAAACAGGAAATTGACTTTTCAAAAGAAGGAGTAACTGAAGAGCTTTTTAAAGAAGTAAGAAAATTTTTTATAGTAGCGTGTGGGACTTCATATCATGCTGGTTTAGTTGCTAAATACATAATGGAAAAGCATTTAGAACTTCCTGTGGAAGTAGATTTAGCTTCTGAATTCAGATATAGAGATCCTTTGATAAATGAAAAGACTTTATTTATTGCGGTTTCTCAATCAGGAGAAACAGCAGATACTTTAGCAAGTCTGCGTCTTGCTAAAGAAAAAGGTGCAAAAATTTTATCTATTTGTAATGTATTGGGAAGCACTATTGCAAGGGAAAGTGATATAGTGCTTTATACTCAAGCAGGTCCTGAGATAAGTGTAGCTTCTACTAAGGCTTTTACTACTCAGGTGTTAATTTTTATTCTTTTAACTTTTTATCTTAGAAATATCTTCTACAATGAAATTCAAAAAGAAAAAATAGAGGCACTAATAAAACTTCCTAATCAGTTAAATCGGTTTATAGAAAAAATTCGTCCAGAAGTAAAGAAAATTGCTGAAAAATGGTATCACATTAGTAATTGTCTTTATCTTGGTAGAAATATTTTATTCCCTATAGCTCTTGAAGGAGCTTTGAAATTAAAAGAAATTGCATATATTCATGCTGAAGGTTATGCCGCAGGAGAAATGAAGCATGGTCCTATAGCCTTGATTGAAGAAGTTGTTCCATCTGTAATAGTGGCTGCCAAAGAAACAGGAATAATTTATGAGAAAACTTTATCTAATGCCGAAGAGGTAAAATCCAGAAGAGGACCAATAATATCCATAATATCTGAAAATTCTCAAGAATTTAAGAAAATTTCAGATGATTATATAGAGGTTCCCTTGACTTTCTATGAGTTTTTACCTATATTTTATGTAGTTCCTTTACAGCTTTTAGCTTATGAAATCGCTGCACTTAGGGGATGTGATATAGATAAACCAAGAAATTTAGCTAAAAGTGTGACTGTAGAGTAGGAGGGAGGAAATGGAGTGTAAAAAAGAGCAGAATTTAAAAAGATGTAATTGCACTTATGAACCCTGTTCAAGAAAGGGAATGTGTTGTGAGTGTTTACATTATCATCTTAAAATGAGACAACTTCCAGCTTGTTGTTTTCCTCCTGAGTATGAAAAAACTTATGATAGAAGTTTTGAATTATTTGCAAGATTGGTGCAGGAAGGTAAGGTGTAAATACTTATAAAAAAATTTTTTAAAGCTAAGTAAAAATGGAAAAAAATTTATTGAATTTACCAGTAATAATTTATTATGATGAAGATACTTATATTGCTAAATGTCCTATAATTCAGGGAGCTTTTGCCGAGGGGGATACACCAGAAGAAGCTTTAAAAGAGTTAATGGATGTAATCAAAATGATAATTGCGTATAAAAAAGAAAGAAATGAAAAATTAGAAAACTTAGAAGAGTTTATCTCAAAAAAAGAATCTAAAATATGCACCAGTATTCCCATTTCTTTTTGATAGAAAAATTGAATGGTAAAATTAAAATCTTTAAAATATGAAGAGCTTATTAAGAAATTGAAGAAAATAGGATTTAGATTTTATAGGAGTGGCAAAGGTTCTCATAAATTGTGGGTAAGAGATGAGGATGGGAAAGTAATTCCTGTACCAAAAAGAAAAGGGAAAGAAATTAAAAAAGGGACTTTGAGAGCAATAATTAGAGAAATAGGAATAGATTTAGAGGAGTTTATGAAATTGTAAGATTTCAAATAAAGGTAAAAATTTTATGGAAAGCAGAGTTCTGGCTGAAGAGATTATAAATCTTTTAGAATCTAAAAAAGCTGAAGATATTGTTTTAATTGATATAAGAAAGAAGGTAGATTATGCAGATTATTTAGTAATTTGTAGTGCTCATTCTACCAAACACACTCAGGGGCTTGCTGATTTTGTAACTTTTGAACTGGAAAAACTGGGAATAAAGCCTTTAGGAATAGAAGGTTATGAATTAGGACAGTGGATTGTAATAGATTTTGATACAGTAATAGTGCATATTTTTTATGAACCTATTAGAAAAGTTTATGCTCTTGAAGAATTATGGATGGATTTTCCTCCTCAAAGAGAGAAAACTCAACCTCAGCCTTTGGAGACTCTCTCTGGGGAAGAGTAGCAAGTTTTTCTTCTATAATTTCAATAAGGAGTTCTAAATTTTCCTTAGTTCTTGCAGAAATAGCAATTCCTTTATATTTAGAACATAGATTTTCCAAGAAGATAGGAGAAAACTTATCTTTTACCAGGTCTATTTTATTAAAAACCATAAGCCGTGGATAATGAAGAAGATCCATTTCTTCTAAAAGATTTTCCACAGTTTCTATATGATTTTCAAAATCAGGATGAGAGATATCAACAATATGAAGAAGTAGGTCTGCAGAATAAAGCTCTTCCAAAGTGGCTTTAAAAGCTTTTTTAAGATCTTCTGGTAGATCTCTTATAAATCCTACTGTATCTGTCATCAGGAAAACATTCCCTGACTTTGTTCTAATAGCCTTAGTAACAGGATCAAGAGTAGCAAAAAGTTTATCTTCTGCTAAATATTCACTTTTAGCCAGAGTATTAAGTAAAGTGGTTTTTCCTGCGTTGGTATATCCTATAAGAGCTACCACTTTAAAATTAAGTTTCTTTCGTCTTTTCCTTCTTAGTTCTCTTTCCTGAGAAATCTTCTTTAATTCTTTCTCCAGTTTAGCTATACGGTCCTTTATTCTTCTTCTGTCTATCTCTAATTTAGTTTCTCCTGGACCTCTTCCTCCTATACCTCCTGTTAAACGGGAAAAAGCATCGTCTTTTGCTCTAAGTCTTGGTAAAGTGTATTTTAGCTGGGCTATTTCTACCTGAATTTTTCCTTCACGAGAACGTGCTCTTTGAGCAAAAATGTCAAGTATTAACTGAGTGCGATCTATTACTCTTAAATCTGTAGCCTCAGTTAAAGCCCTTACCTGAGAAGGAGTAAGCTCTCTATCAAAAATAAGTAAATTTGCTCTATTTCGCAATGCCTCTATCATTACCTCTAAGAGTTTTCCTTTTCCAATTACATAACGAGGATCTGGAGAATTTCTTTTTTGCACAATTTCTCCTACCACATTCACTCCAGCAGTTCTTGCAAGCTCTTTGAGTTCAGCTATCCTTTCTTCTAAATACAAATCCCTGGGTTCTTTTAAAAAAATTAGTATGGCACGATCTTTATTTTCATCAATTTCTTTTAAAGGTCTGATTCTATCCAGTTCATCTTCCAGATTTTTAATAAGTTCTAAAAAATTTTCCCTTAGCTCCCACACATAACAGGGTTTTAAAAAATAAAAATACTTATTTTCCTGATCTGAAATAGGTCCAGAAAAAAATTCTGGATCAGGTAAAATATGGGCTATATGAATTTTTCCAAGTTCTCCACTATTTTTAACCTCTAAAGCTCCAATTAAATCCAATCTTAATAATGCAAGATCTAAGAGATCATCCTGATCAAGCCCTGACTCTTTATTTTTATTAGAGAGTATATGAGTGTGAATAAACCTTAATCCTTTAAGTCTTGCTATATGATCACGATAACCTTTAAGTTCTGGAATTTCTATTCTATTAAAAGTTCCTACTATTACATAATCAATCTCGCCCTTACGATTTATAAGAACTCCTATCTGACGGTTTAAATCCGCAGAAATTTGACCTAATTCTTTTGCCAGTTCATGAGTGATTATAGAGGCAGGAGGAATTTTTCTTCTATAAAGACGCTCCAGCCTTCTAAGTTCACTTGGTTTTAATCCTACTGTATTTCCAAAGATTGTATAACTCATTTACCTCCTAAGTATTAAATTTTTCATAATTTTAAATATAAAAAATTTTTTTACTTATTGCAAGAGGAATTTCTTATTTTCTCAATCAAAAGAAAAACAGCTACTCCAAAGGCTATTGCTACATTAAGAGATTCCTTTTCTCCAAAGAGAGGAATTTCCACGATCATGTCTGCTTCTGTAAGCACAGAATCATCCACTCCTGTAACTTCATTTCCTATTACAAGTGCTAAAGGGAAATCTGAGGGTTTAATATTCTGCAGCGGAACACTCCGAGAGGTAATTTCCAGAGCTGCTATTTTAAAACCCTGTTTTTTAAGAGTTTTGATAGCTTCCAGAGTATTTTGAAAATATTCCCAGGGCACAAGCTCAGTTGTCCCAAGAGCGGTCTTTTCTAATTTAGGATGAGGTGGGTGGGCAGTTATTCCACATAATATAAGTTTTGAAATATAGGCACATTCTGCAGTGCGAAACATAGAGCCCACATTGTAAGCACTTCTTATATTATCCAAAACAGCTACCAGAGGAAAACGCTGCTGAGGACGATTCTGTCTCCATTTCCTTAATATTTCTTCGCCTTCAAGCTTAGACATAGCTATATTTTATTATAAGGCTTTAAAAGTTCAATCCAGCTTTACAGAAGAGAGTTTAGGATTTAAAATTGTATTTAATCATGGACTATCCCTTTACCTTTCCCAAAATAAAAGGTGTTTTCTTAGAACGATTAAATAGGTTTGTAATAAAAGCTAAAATAGAAAATCAGGAAGTATTAGCCTATCTTCCTAATCCTGGAAGACTCTGGGAATTATTATTGAAGAATACGGAACTTTTGCTGGTAAAAAATAAAAATACTACTAAACTACCTTATACTGTTTTAGCCTGTAAAAAAGGAAACCAGTATATATTGCTTCATACCCATTTAACTAACAAGATAATTAAAGCACTTATAAAGGAAAGAAAACTTGACCTTTTTAAAGATTTTGAAGTGCTGGAGGAGGAGCCTGTATATAATAACAGCAGATTTGATTTACTTTTAAAAAATAGAAAAACAAAAGAAATACAGTATTTGGAAATTAAAACCTGCACGCTTTTTGGAAAAGAAATAGCTATGTTCCCAGATGCTGAAACCAAAAGAGGAACCAAGCATCTTTTAAAATTGCAGGAAATTTCTAAAAACGGAGGAAAAACAGGAATCCTTTTTGTTATTATGAATCCTGATATAAAGTATTTTCTTCCTGCTTACCATATTGATTTAGAATTCACAAAAGCTCTGCTTAAAGTAAAAGAATTTGTAAATATTAAAGCAATAACTCTAAAATGGGATGAAACTTTTAGTTATGTTACTGCTGTAAAAGAAGTAGAAATTCCTTTTTCTCTTCTGGAAACAGAGGCTCAGGATAAAGGTGCTTATTTATTAGTTTTAGAATTAAAAAAGGAAACGCATATTGTCATCTCAAAAAAGAACTGGTTTTTAAAACCGGGCTTTTATGTTTATGTAGGATCAGCTATGAAAAATTTAAATTCCAGAATAAAAAGACATTTAAGGAAGAATAAAAAGAAAAGATGGCATATAGATTATTTAATAGAAAAAACAGCTTCAATAAAAGCTATCCCTATTAGAGCCTCAAAAAAGCTGGAATGTGAGATAGCTCAAAGTTTATCAAAAATTGCTGAAGAGACAGTATTAAATTTTGGATGCTCAGATTGTAATTGTAGAACTCACTTGTTTTATTTTTCTAAAAATCCACTAAATGAAGAAAAGTTTCAAAAATTACTTCTTTTTTATCGGATAGATAGGTTATGTTCTTACCTAAGTTAAATATTAAAACCGGAAAAAGAGCTATCATATTTTTTACTTTACCAGAATGGAACTTCGCTAAAAATTATTTAAAGTTGCAAAATTCCTCTTCTTTTTTGAATATTAATCTTAAATATGACGAGAGAGGGATAATAGCAGGTCCTTTAATAGGAGCTCCGGTTTTAAGTTTTCTTTTAGAACTTTTAAAAACACTTGGAATAGAGGAAATTATAGGGGTAGGATGGGCGGGAAAATTTAAAGAAGCATCCTTAGATTTAGGAGATATATTTTTACCGGTTAAAGCATATTCACTGGAAGGGGTAAGCCGATTTTATTATCCGACTAAATCAGTTTTTTCTCCGGATAAAGGATTTTTAAAAAAGCTGGAAGAAGAATTAAAAAAAGAGCATTTATTTTACAGAAAGGGAAATATAGTTTCAGTTGATGCACCTATGAGGTTTGAAAAAGATAAAAATTTAATAAAAAAATTTAATCAAAAAGTGTTTGCTATGGATATGGAAACTTCTGCTTTTTTTTCGGTAAGCTCATCTTTACAAATAAAGGGAGTAGTCTTACATTTTATTATTGATGAGATAGGGGAAACAATAGTTAAAAGACCTGAAAAAATAATAAGAGAAAAGAGAAAAAAACTTATAAAAATAATAGAACGATTCTTAAACTATGAATTTTAACTCCTCTCTTAAAAAAAGAAATCCCTTTGAGATCTTAGGGCTTTCTCCTAAGATTGTAAAAGAGTGCGATGAAGAAACTTTATTTAAATTAGTAAAGGCAGCCTATAGAGTTCTTCAATTAGCCTATCATCCTGATAGAGGAGGAGATCCTAAAAAAGCTATGGAAATTAATCTTGCCTTTGAATTAATAAATCTTGAAAAGAATCCCGAGTCCTTTAGAAGTTATCGCAAAAAATATATAGAAAGGCTCTCACGAAAGACTTTACAAACTAAAATTGAAGAATTAGAGGCTCAGAACCGAAAGCTTTCTTTTTATAACGAACTTTTAAAAGAGAAATTTTGGCAGTTTCTGGAAGAAAGATTTGAAGAACTTCACAACCTTTTTGAGCAAAATAAAGGGCTTTGCTTAAAAATTTTTGATGTAGTAGCTCATAGTAATTTTTCACATCTCAGATATGTTAAAAAACAAATGTTTTTTAAAGATTTAATTATTTTTAAAAATTTTGTCTTAAAAAGAAAAAGTTACGAAAAACTTTTTAGAATGATTCTGAAGTATAAATATCTTGGCACTATAAAAAGGGAATATATAGAACCTTGGGTGCTTTTAGAAAGGGATTTGCAAGATGAGAATGCCTATTTAAGGAACTTTATAAAAAAAGAAACTTTTATAAAAGAGTGTTTAATTTTTCTGAATACTGAAGTGCAGCAAAATTCCTATGTATTTTTTTATCAGGAAGAAGAAACTCAAAAAGTTGTTTTAGAGGGAATAATTATAAAAAAAGAGGAAATAGAAGTTTCAGAAATATCTAAAATTCTTAAAACTCAGACGATAAAAGATAAGAAATCTGATTCTCATCTTTTTAGTAAAGAGCTTGTTGATTTTTAATAAATTACTTCACATAAGGTTTACATAAGCTGAAGTCCCAGACCTTTTAAATAAAAAGTTTCTTCTACAAAAGGATTAATAGGATGATCAGGGGCTTGGGTTCCCTGATAAATAATCTTTCCTTCTTTATTTAACTTTCTTAAATTTTTTCTAAGTATATTCCATAATTTCTCAGTTTTTAAAAAATGGGAGCATGAAAAAGCAAAGAAAAAGCCTTTTTCCATACTTTTCATCCCTAAGAAATAAAGAGATTCGTATTTTTTCTCTCCTTCTGAAATACTTTTTTTAGATTTTATAAAAGCTGGTGGATCTAAAACTATTATATCAGCCTCAGGTGGATTTTTTAAAATCTGAAACACATCTCCCTGTAAAGTAATAACCTTTTCTTTCCAGCCATTTATTCTGGCTATTTCTTCTGCTATATCCAAGGCAAAACCCGAACGATCTATTAAAAAAACTTTTCTCGCTCCTCCAGCTAAGGCATAAAAAGAAAAAGCTCCTGTATAAGAAAAAACATCAATTAAAACCTGATTTTCAGCAATTTTCCGAATAAATCGTCTGTTTTCTCTTTGATCTAAAAAGAATCCTGTCTTCTGCCCTTTTATAATAGGGATTAAGAATTTTATTCCGTCCATAGTAACCAAAAAAGGATCTTCCACTTCGCCATAGGGTATGTCTATATATAAATCTAAATTTTCTTCTTTTCTTTTAGAGGAATCATTTTTTAGAACTATAGCCTGAGGTTTAAAAAACTCTATTAAAGCTTCTATAATTAAATTTTTAAGTTTTTCCATACCAAGGGTTTGAATTTGGACCACAATTATCTTTTCAAATACATCCACAATAAGCCCTGGAAGGAAATCGCCTTCAGAAAATACAAGACGAAAACAGTTTTCATTGGGATAAAAAATTTTTCGTAAATTCAAAGCCTTATTAAATCTTTTTAAGAAAAAATCTTTATTAATAGGTTCCTCTTCCTTTGTAAGTAATTTTAGAGCATAATAACTTTCTGGATTTAAATATCCTATACCAAGAAAGTGATTTTCTTCAGAAAAGATTTTTACTAAATTACCTGGTTCAATTTTTTCTTTAATTTGATTAAAATTGCTTATCTCTTTAACTGTAAACCAGAGAGAGCCTTTTAAATAGTTTACAACTCCTTTTTTATTGAGTTTTACACTAAAGTAATTCATACGGATTTTTTAATGTAATAGCTTTAGTAGGACAGACTTTAAGGCAATTTAAACATCTGATACATTCTATAGAGTTTAAATCTTCAGGAATAGTAAGATTTAAAGGGCACACTTTTTCACATAATTTACAGGAAGTGCAAAGTTCTGAATTAAAGGAAAGTTTTAAAATCCCAATTTTATTAAAAAAGCCATAAATTAAACCAAGTGGGCAAAGATTTTTACAAAAAAATCTATAATCTATTAGACACAGGAGCAGAATAATAAAAAGTAAGATAACTTTAAAATAAAATATCATACCCACAAGAGCTACAAGATCATAATGAAGAAAAAGATTAAATATTCCTGCTTCTAAGGTTCCTGCAGGACATAAATATTTACAGAATCCTAATACTCCATATCCTATAGAGGTAAGCACAAAAAGTGGAATAATTATAACAAATGTAAAAAAAATTAAGTATTTAAAATAGCGTTGAAGTTGAAAGGGTAGGGTAATTGTTTTTTTAATAAATGGTATTTTATAAATCAGCTCCTGGAAAAAACCAAAAGGACATATCCATCCACATATAAATCTTCCAAAACCTATGCAAAAAAATAAAAAAAAGCTTAAGATATAAAAAAAAGTCCCTATTAAAGAGGAAAGAGGGAGTATTCTGAAAGAAGCTAAAAAATTTTGTAAAATTCCAAGAGGGCAGGCAAAAAGGCTGGCAGGGCAGGAAGAACAATTAAGCCCGGGTGCACAAAATCTTTTAAAAAAACCTGTATAAATATTTCCTGTAAATATAAACCCCCAGTAGCTATTATGAAAAATCGTAAAAATAAGTTGACTCCATTTTCTTTTACTCATTCTCTAAGCCCATACAGGAGAGACATAAAGTTGAAGCTCTATAATAAACAAACTTATCTCCTCTAAAATAAGTCCCAATGGTAAAGAGGATTATAAAAAATAAAAGTAAAAAAATTATTTTTCTCATTTAGTTCAATTTTTTCCCTATAAAGTCTGCAAGTTCTTGGGCTATTTCTTCTATTACCTTAGGATCTTCTCCTTCAACCATTATTCTGTATTTAGGCTCTGTTCCAGAAGGTCTTACAATAATTCTTCCTTTTTCTTCCAATTTGCTCTCGGCTAACTTTATCTTCTCTCTAAGTCCTTCAATCTGCTCCACAGGTATTTTCTTTTTTACCTTTACATTTTTTATTATTTGAGGAAATTTATCAAAAAGATTAACCAGTTCTGATAAGGGTTTGCCTTTTTCTTTCATAAGAGAAATCAGTCTTATTCCTGTTAATAACCCGTCTCCTGTAGTAGCTTTATCTAAGAATATAATATGACCAGAAGTCTCACCACCGAGCACACTTTGACTCTCTTTCATTTTTAATACCACATATCTATCTCCTACAGGTGTTCTTATGAATTTAATATCGTTCTGACTTAAGTATTTTTCTAATCCCAAATTGCTCATAATTGTTCCAACTACTATATTATTCCAAAGAGTATTTTTTTTCTTAAATTCTATGGCAAAAAGAGCAAGCAAATCATCTCCATCTATTAAATTACCTTTTTCATCTACCACTACAATCCTATCGGCATCTCCATCAAGGGCTATTCCAATTTGAGCTTGGGTTTCTAAAACTTTTTTTCTTAACTTTTCAGGATACAAAGCACCGCAATTATCATTAATATTTACCCCATCAGGATTACATCCTATAGGAATTACCTCAGCACCCAGTTCTTCCAGAGTTTGAGGACCCACCTGGTAAGCAGCACCATTTGCACAATCTATAACCACTTTTATTTATTCAAAATTAATTTGTGGAGGCACCACAGACTTTAAATGAACTGCATATCTTCCTATAGCATCCTTTATCCTGTGGGCTCTTCCAAGTTCCTTTTTAAACTTCCTCACATTTTTAAATTCTTCATCAAAAATAAGTTTTTCTATTTTTTCTTCCAATTCATCTGGTAACTTATAACCATCTTTGTTAAAAATTTTAATTCCATTATCATAGTAAGGATTATGAGAGGCTGAAATCATAATTCCTGCATCAGCTCTTATATCCTTGGTTAAAAAAGCAACAGCAGGGGTAGGCAATGGTCCTATTAACCAGCTTGAAACTCCCATGGAACAAAGTCCAGCTACTAAAGCCGATTCAAACACATAACCTGAAAGTCTGGTATCTTTCCCAATAATTACTTTGCTAAAATGAGAAGAATTATTTTTAAAAAGATAACCAATAGCTCTACCTACCTGTAAGGCTATTTCTGGAAGCATAGGGTAAACATTAGCCTCTCCTCTTATCCCATCTGTTCCAAAAAGTTTTCTCCCCATACTTTCCCTCCTTTTATCCTATTCCTCTTGGTAGATTACTTTAACTTTTTCTGGAATCACACTAATACTTCCCACAGGAGGCATCACATTTACCATCATTTTTTTTGTAATTTTTAGTTTTAACAAATTTATAGGTTCAGTATAAATCACCTTTGTGCTGGATAAAATATCTATAGGAGCTCTTACTTTTACATAAGAAGGAACAATTTTTAATTTAAATTTACTATACTTTAAAATTTTTACATCTGCAAAAATTGGCTTTACAGGAATTTTTTTTGTGGAAATTTTTTTTATAATCACAGTAACAAAATTAGGGTTTACTTCTTTTATCTGAATAGTAGGAGGTAAATTAATTTTTTCTACAGGTATTCTTATACGATAAATTCCAGGAAAATATTTAGACACATCTATTTCTACTTTAAGTTCTTTTTCTGGAAAATTACGCAAAACCCTTCTGATAGCTTTTATTTTTAAGGCTACATTGGAAGGATTTATTTCTATTAAATAGTTCGGATTGAAAGGTTTGTAAACAATGGGAATTTCTATGGTTTTCTCTATAGGTTTACCCCAGACTACAAAATACCATAAAGTTGTAGCAATTAAAAAAGAAATTACCTTAAGTCTATGTTCCCTTCTGAATTTCATAGCTTATTCTTACCCACCAAGGAGCTTTGGACTCAAAACCCAATAATTGAGAAAGCATTTTTCTCAAAGTAGCTGGAGTAATATCTCTGGTAATCTTTCCACTAACTGCTAAGGAAATATAACCTGTCTCTTCTGAAACTACAATAGCTATAGCATCTGTAATTTCTGTGATTCCTATAGCTGCTCTGTGTCTTGTGCCTAAGTCTTTGGCAATATCAGGATTGGTAGAAAGTGGTAAAATCACACCTGCTGCTAAAACTTTACCTTTACTGATAATTACTGCACCATCATGTAAAGGGCTCTTAGGATAAAAAATACTTATTAAAAGTTCTCTGGTAACCTTAGAGTCCAAAATTACTGCGCCTTCAAGAAAATCTTTTAGACTTATTTCTCTTTCAAAAATAATTAAAGCTCCTATTTTATGCTCAGCCATATAAGTTACAGCCTTTACCACTTCTTCAATTCCATAAGAAAATTCTGTTTGAAACTTAGTAAATGGAGGTTTTCCAATTTGAGCCAGAGCTTTTTTTATATCGTCCTGAAAGATAATAATAATTAATATAAAAATAGAAGACATAAAAGTATTTAAAATCCAGTTAAGAGTAAGAAGCTGAAGAAAATCAGAAATAAAATAAAGTAATACAATTACAGTCAATCCCGCAGCCATCTGAAAAGCACGACCACCCTGGATAAGGAGAAGAATACGATAAATTATAAAACTCACAATAGTAATATCTACAACATCCTTCCAGGTTAAAGAATCAAAAATTTTTAAAATTTTAAACCAGATTATTTCTACAATAGACAACTTTAAATCCCTTATTTATTCATCAAAACTTGAAAAGTTTTTATTGCATCTTTATTAAGATCTACTTTGTGCACCCGTAAAATATGGACTTTTTTAAAATAAGCAAAAATAGATACTCCCACAGTTCCTCCATCTCTCATCTCAGGTTCTTTATTTATTATTTTTCCTATAAAAGTTTTACGAGAATGACCAAGAAGGATAGGGCGGTTTAATTCATGAAAGGAATCTAAATTTTTAAGAAGTTCTATATTATGCTCAAAAGTTTTTCCAAATCCTATCCCAGGATCCACGATAATTTTCTCAAAATTTATTCCTTTATCTACCAAAAAGTCTATCCTTTCTTTTAAAAAACTTTTTACCTCTTCTACCACATTATTATATACAGGATTTATTTGCATGGTTTTGGGAGTTCCCTGCATATGCATAATTACCACAGGACAATCAAAATCTTTTACTATATCTATCATACGGCTATCAAATCTAAGAGCACTTATATCATTAACTATCTCAGCTCCTGCTTTTAAAGCTTCTTCTGCAACTCTGCTTTTATAAGTATCTACAGAAATAACAACAGAAGGGAACTCCTCTTTTATAGCTTTTATTACGGGAATTACTCTTTTAAGCTCTTCTTCTTCAGATACAGGTTCAGAAAAAGGACGAGTGGATTCCCCTCCTACATCAATAATATCAGCTCCTTCTTCTATTAATTCTTTTGCTCTTGCTACAGCAGAGTTAAGATTTAAATACTTCCCTCCATCAGAAAAAGAGTCTGGAGTTACATTTAAAATTCCCATAAAGTAAGGATAATTTTTCCAATCAAATACTTTGGTTCCAACTTTTAAAGGGGGTAACATAAAATTTAATTTCCTTCTAAAAGTAATTTAAATTTTTCAGCATCTATGGTTTCTTCTTCTAATAAAGCCTCTGCTACTTTATGAAGTTTATTTAGATATTGACTAATAATACTTTTAGCACGTTCATAGCAGTTTTGAACAATAATTTTTATTTCTTCATCTATGATACGGGCTGTTTCTTCAGAATAATCTTTAATCTGAAAAAGTTCTTTTCCTAAGAATATATGCTCTTCTCCTCTACCAAAAGCAAGAGGACCTATTTTTTTACTCATCCCCCAATCGCACACCATCTTTTTAGCAATCTGGGTTGCTTTTTTGAGATCGTCCTGAGCACCAGTGCTTACCTTGTTAAAAACAATTTCCTCACTTACTCTTCCACCCAGAAGCACAGTAATTTTCTTTAAAAGATAATCTTCAGTATAAATATGCCTATCATCTAAAGGAAGTTGTTGAGTAATCCCTAATGCCTGCCCTCTGGGAATAATACTGACTTTGTGAACTGGATCAGGATCAGGTAAATAATAGGCTACCAGAGCATGCCCTGCCTCGTGATAAGCAATTATTCTCCTTTCCTCCTCATTTAAAAGAAATCCTTTTCTCTCTTTACCCATTAAAATTTTATCCTTAGCCTCTTCTATATCTTCAAGCTCTACCTTTTCTTTTCCTTTTTTAGCGGCAATTAAAGCTGCTTCATTTAACATATTCTCAAGATTGGCTCCAGTAAATCCTGGGGTGCTTTTAGCCACAAGTTTTAAATCTATAGAAGGATCAATTTTAAACTTTTTTGCATAAAGCTTTAAAATAGCTTCTCTTCCATTTAAATCAGGCGGAGGAACAAATACCTGTCTATCAAATCTACCAGGACGTAAAAGTGCAGGATCCAGAATATCAGGTCTATTAGTAGCTGCTATTACCACAATACCTTCAGCACTATCAAAACCATCCATTTCTACTAAAAGTTGATTTAAAGTTTGCTCTCTTTCATCATGACCTCCTCCAAGCCCTGCTCCCCTTTGGCGTCCAACAGCATCAATTTCATCAATAAAAATAATACATGGAGCATGAGCCTTAGCCTGGGCAAAAAGATCTCTAACTCTTGCTGCTCCTACTCCTACAAACATTTCTACAAAATCAGATCCACTTATACTAAAAAAAGGAACTTCTGCTTCTCCTGCTATAGCTTTAGCAAGTAAAGTTTTCCCTGTTCCTGGAGGACCTACTAATAAAATACCTTTGGGGATTCTTGCCCCAAGTTTGGTAAACTTCTGGGGATTTTTTAAAAATTCAACTACCTCCTGAAGCTCTTCCTTTGCCTCTTCAATCCCTGCTACATCTTTAAAAGTAACTTTACTTTCTCCTTCTTTTACTAAACGTGCCCTGCTTCTTGCAAAAGAAAAAGGTCTATTTCCAGGTTGCATCTGCCTTAAAAATGCAAGCCATAGGAGAATTAAAACTATAAAAGGCAGCCAGGAGATTAAAAAGTTAGTAATCCAGTTATTCTGATCTTCAGGTTTCACTACAATCTCAATCCTTTTTTGCTTTAATAAAGGAATAAGATCTTTATCTCCAGGATTATAAGTGATGATCTTTTCCCCAGAAATTAAAACTCCAGTTACCTTTTTTCCTTCAATAATTACCTCTTTAATCACTCCCTGTTGAAGGTTTTTTAAAAACTCAGAATAGCTTACATTAGTTCCAGGATAAAAAGATTGATTATAAAAGAAATTATAGGCTAAAATCACTAAAATTCCTATAATTATCCAAACAATCAAAGTTTTTCCAAATTTTTGCATTAATAAAACCTTCCTCCTATCTCTAAATTTTTATTTTTTTAATTTATTACAAATTTTTCTAAATTCAATAACAGCGGTTTTAATCTTTTACAGAAGCTGTCTGAATTATAGAAGCCTCTAAATAAAATTTTAGAGGACCTTGCTTTTCTTCAGGAATAACATATACAACATCTGTAATACCTACACTCACTCCAGGATACACTCGTTCTAATACTTTAATAGCTTTAGTTTTTAGGATTGCAACTTTTTTTCTCAATTCTTTTAAATTTTCTTCTATCTCTTCCAATCTAAAATCATAAATTTTTAATTGTTCTTCTATTTTTTCCAGAATTTTTTCCTTTTCTTTTGTTAATTTTCCTTCTTTTTTTAATCTTTTTCCAAGTTCTAATCCTTTTTTTAATTTTTTAAGAGTTTCGTCAATTAAAAGCCTTTCGTGCACAAACTTTAAATAACCTTCTATAATCTCTGGCTGATAACCTGCAAATACCTTAGTAGGCGTATGCGATTCATTTCCCAATATTTTAACTTCTATATCTTCACTGCTTTTTACACATCCACCATATATCATTCCTTTTCCTTCCACTACTTTTACAAAACCTTTTACCTTAGCATCACAAAATATTAAATA
>CAZQIW010000011.1:0-21140 GCA_964593845.1 uncultured Thermodesulfatator sp.
GAAAAAAATGATGTGAAATAGCTTTAGAACAAGAGGTCTGGACATATTTTAAGGGGGATTAAAGAGGAGCTTATATCTATCAGAAGGGGAGAGAGATATAGAAGGTAGCTTAAAGAAGGATTTGAGATTCAAAAACAAAAAATTTTAAAATTCTCTACACACAAATCTTAGCACCATGATTTAAAGTTTTTAAATAATGAATTGAAAAAAAAAGAAATTGGTCTATTATTTATTTGATATGAGTATAAATAAAGTTATCCTCATAGGAAGATTGGGAGCTGATCCAGAGATAAGATATACTCTGGATGGTAAACCTGTAGCCAGTTTTAGAATAGCTACTAATGAGGTTATCGTTAAAAATGGAGAAAAAGAAGTTCTTACAGAATGGCACAGAATTGTAGCCTTTGGAAGGTTGGCAGAAATCTGCGGAGAGTATCTCAGCAAGGGCTCTCAGGTTTATATAGAAGGTAAATTGAGAACAAGAAAATTTGAGGACAGACAGGGAATTCAGAGATTTGTTACTGAGATAGTGGTCCAAAATCTACAAATTCTGAGCAGAAAGTCCCAACCTTCAACCTCTCCTCCTCAAGAAGAAGAAATTTCTAATATAGAAAGCTCTCCCAAAATGGTAAAATCTACCCAAGAAGCTGCACTTCCAGATATAGATGAACCTCTTATAGACGAAGAGGATATTCCTTTTTAACTTTTTACTGAATCAAAATTTTTTTAGAATTTTCCTTTTTACTTAAGAACTTTTCTTCTTTAAAAGTTTCTTCTTTTGTAATTGTTATCTTTTCTTTTTCCTCAAAGCCTTCTTCTTGGGTTACTTCATCCAGTTCAAAAATTTGTCTTATCAAACTTATAGCATGTTTTCCCTTTTCATGCTGAGTTTTTTTCATAAAGTTTATAGGATAGTATAGTAACTTTTGCACAAGGGAACGAGTTAAAATTTCTATAGCTTCTTTTTCTTCTTCTGAAAGATGCTTTAATTTTTTTAAAGTTTTTGCAAGTTCTTTTTGTCTTAACCGCTCTGCTTTTTCGCTAAGTGCTCTAATAGTAGGATGAAAATCCAGCTCCTTTAACCAATTTTTAAACTTTAAAACCTCCTCTTCTATTATAACCTTTGCACGAAAAGCCTCTTTCTGTCTTTCTTTTAAGTTTTCTTCTACTACTTCTTTCAGGTCATCTATATCGTAAAGATATACATTCTCAAGTTCATTTACTTCAGGTTCTACATCTCTTGGCACTGCAATATCAATAATAAATAAAGGTTTAAACTTTCTCGGCTTTAAAATAGAAGAAACCATTTTCTTTGTTATCACAAAAGAAGGAGCTCCTGTTGAAGAAATTACCACATCAGCCTTTATAAGGGCATTAGGAAGCTCTTCCAGGGAATAAGCTTCGCCTTTAAATCTTTCTGCAAGCTCTATAGCCTTTGAAAGTGTTCTGTTAGCAATAATAACTTTTTTAATCCCTGCTGAAATAAAATGCATACAGGCAAGCTCTGCCATCTCACCTGCACCAACCAGTAAAACTGTTCTATCTTTTAAAGATCCTAAAATCTTTTTTGCCAGTGCATAGGCCGCATAACTTATAGATACAGCTCCTCCTCCAATACCTGTTTCAGTGCGAACTTTTTTAGCTACAAAAAAACATCTGTGTAAAAGTTTATTTAAAACTAATCCTGAGGTTCTAAAGTGTAAAGCTTCTCTATAAGCATCTTTTACCTGTCCAAATATCTGAGGTTCTCCTATAACTAAGGAATCAAGTCCACAGGCAACTTCAAAAAGATGTTTAACAGCTTCTTCATTTTCCAGAAAATAAAAGTAAGAATGAATGTCTTTCCAGGTAAAAGAAGTTTCCTTTTCAAGAAACAAGATAAAATCTTTTAAAAACTCATCTTTTTTTGGTGTTTCCAGAACAAAATAAAATTCTACCCTATTACAGGTTGATAAAAAGTAAGCTTCTTTGAAAGTAAAAATATTTTGTTTTAATTTTTCTAAAGGATGCTCTGCAGCTCCTTTAAAAGACAGTTTTTCTCTTATTTCTACAGGAGCTGTTTTATGATTTAGTCCTATTAAAAGTATAGTAAACTCAGGAAACATAAGTATGAAATCCTTTGCAACATAAGTTTATTATAAAAAAACTTATCAGCCAAACTCCAAATCCCAAAAGAAACATGAGTGCTGCTTTTTTTCCTCTCCAGCCTATAAGAACTCTTTGGTGAATTAAAATTGCATAGATCAGCCATAAAACAAAAGTTATTACCTGTTTTGGAGACCACCTCCAGCAATCTCCAAAAACCAAATCACTCCAAATGGCACCGCTTATTATAGCAATAGAAAGGAAAATAAATCCTAAGTAAAGACACTTTTCAGTAGCTCTATCTAAGTATTCCAAAGGAGGAAGTTTTTTAAAAAAAATTCCAAGTCGTTTTTTCTTTATTTCTCTTTCCTGAAGCAAATACATTAACGAGGTAATAACTCCGAAAAGAAGGAATCCATGAGAAATTAGACCAGAAAAAGCATGAATAGGAAACCAGATGTTCTTTATATAAGATCCAAAAGGAGAAGTTATGTGTGAGGGTAAAAAAAACGAAAGAAGAAAAAGCAAAAGCACCCCTGGTAGCAGAAAAAAACCTGTAGCATAAATTTTTATTTTTCCAAAAGCAAAAATAAAGTAAACCAAAACTAAACACCAGGCTAAAAAATTAATTATATCTTTAAAATGAAGAGTAGAAGTGAGAAATATAGAATAAATTCTTAAAATTTCAAAAAAAGAATGAAAAACAAATCCTAAACCTAAAATAATTTGGGCATACTTTAAAACATCTTTTCTTAAAGTTTTAAAATAAAAACCAAAACCTACAAAAGAAATAAAATAAAGAATAAAAGTCAGAAAAAAAAATAAATCAGCCATTCACACTAAAAAAAATCTTTTATTTTTTCTTAGCAATGTAAATAGAGCAAGGAGCAAAATTAACTACTTTGGCTGCTGTGCTTCCCAGAGTATATCTTATAATATCTGGTCTTACACCTCTTGCTCCCATTATTAATAAATCTGCCTCTTCTTTTTCTACAAAATGAAGAATAGCTTCAGCTATGGAATAGGCTACAACTATTTCCTCTCTTACCTTAAATGAGCCCTGAACCTCTTTTTTTGCTTCTTCTAATAACTTTTTAGCCTTTTCCTTAGCTTTTTCCTCTTCTTCCTTTGACATATCTTCTCTTTTTCTAACTATATAAAGAAAAACCAATTCATCTATTGCTTCTTTTAAAAAATTTTGTGCTATTTTAATACCCTCTTTAGCATCCTGAGAACCGTCATAAGCAATTACTACCTTCATAAACTCCTCCTTATTAAGTATTTAATTTTTTAAATAATTATTTTAGCACAATTTCAAATCTTTGGTAAGATTTTTTAGAAAACTTTTATTTTCTTTTTCCCATTTTTTTCTTATCTTTCTACCAAAAAACCTAATATAAGCATTCCCAAAATCTCTTTTTTCCATCGTATATCCCAATCAGTGGTAAATATCCTTCCCTGTTCTAAATAGTGATAAAATAGTTTACTTCCAGGGATAGGAGTTAAGATTAAAAATTGAACAGAATCCAAGTTTACTTTTTTACAAAAATCTAAAGTTGCCAAAATACTTTCTTTAGTATCAGTATCTGCTCCTATTGCAAACATTCCGTGAACTCTAATATTAAATTAAGAATAGTTCCTAAAAGAGGCATTGCTAAACGAGGAAGTGTAAAAGCAGAAAATACATGAGTATTTAATAACTATCTCAAATTCAGAAAAAATTTTTGACAAAATTCAAAAAATAAGTTAATCTTAATCTCAAAACACAATTACTTCAAAAGTAACTAAAATGAGATTTTTTAAGTTTGCAATAATTTTCTTAATGTTTTGTTTTGTATGGAGCTTTTCTGCCTGGGCAGGGGAGCTTAAACAGGTTCTTATTTTACCTTTTAATGTTTATTCTCAGAAAAATTTTTCTTATTTAAAAGATGCTATTCCTCAAATGTTAACCAGTCGTCTCTTCACTCCTTCTAAAATAGAAGTTATAGATCCAGATAAAGTGACATCCGAGCTTAAAGGAGAGTCCAAAATTGATAGTGTTATTGCTAAAAATTTAGGGTTCAAATTTAAGGCTGATTATGTCATCTGGGGGAATGTTACTGTGCTGGGAAATAGTGTAAGCATAAATGCAGAGGTTGTGGATTTATCTGGCAAAAAGAAACCTGAGCATTTTTCCCAAGAAATTAAAAGTGTTTCAGAGATTATTCCTCAGATTTCTCATTTTGCTCAAAAAATAAAAATGTATATAGAAGGAAATGAAAAAGTTTTATCTATAGGTAACCCATTTGTTATGAAATCTTCCTATATACCTGAAAGAGCTCATCCTGAAAGGATATGTTTACCTTATTATTACTATCAACAAAAGGAAAATAAAGGATTTCTTTCTCGTCTATGGTCTCGTATATGGCCTTTTGGTAAGGAAAAGAAGTCCAAGAATTCTAAAACCCAGGTAATTCAAACACCCCAGCCTGTAAATTCAGAAAACCCTGGTAATTTCACTAACAAGTAAGATGAAATGCACCTGCTATAGATTTTTCTTGAGAATAGAGTTCATTAAATCTTTTTACAGCTGAAGAAGTGGGATAGACTTCAAGAATAATTCCAAGCTCCTTGGCTTTTTTCTCAACCTCTGGATGAACTTTCATTACTCCATAAGCACCTGTGCCTACTATTAAATAATCCACTTTACTTTTCCATACTTCCTCCAAGTCTTCAGACTGTAAAAGATGTCCCTCTTTTCTCCACCAATTTGAAATAATTCGCTCTTCATTAAGAAGTTTTATAATTATTAAGTCTTTATTATAAGACTTTCCTTTAAATACCAAATTGCCAAAACTATAGTGAGAAATCATAGGATACTAAGCAGCAAGACTCATTTTTTCTTCTTCCTGTTTTAAAGCCTGGGTTCTATAATGCGTAATTAAAGCATCTATAAATTCATCCAAATCTCCATCCAGAACTTCAGGAAGATTGTAAACTGTAAGTCCTATTCTGTGATCTGTAACTCTGTTTTGAGGGAAGTTATAAGTTCTTATTTTTTCACATCTTTCTCCTGTTCCCACCTGGGCTTTTCTTTCTTTTTGTATTTTTTCGTGTTGTTCTCTCAAAGCCAGTTCATAAAGTTTGGCTCTAAGAATTTTTAAAGCTGTAGCCTTATTTTGATGCTGGCTTCTTTCATTCTGACAGCTTACCACGATACCTGTTGGAATGTGGGTAATTCTTACGGCACTCTCAGTTCTATTAACATGTTGACCACCGTGACCACTGGCTCTCATAGTTTCTATTCTTAAGTCTTCAGGACGAATTTCAACTTCTACCTCATCCACCTCAGGAAGAACAGCTACAGTGGCAGTAGAAGTGTGAATTCTTCCAGAACTTTCTGTAACTGGAACTCTTTGAACCCTGTGGACTCCACTCTCATATTTAAGTCTGCTATAAGCTCCTTTACCCTCTATTTTCACAACCACTTCTTTAAAACCACCAAGACCAGTTTCATTAGCATCTAAAATCTCAAACTTCCAGCCCTGTCTTTCAGCATATCTTTGATACATCCTTAAAAGATCAGCTGCAAAAAGAGCTGCTTCTTCTCCTCCAGCACCTGCTCTGATTTCTAAAATAACATTCTTTTCATCATTGGGATCCTTAGGTAACAAAAGAATAGGAATTTTTTCCTCAAGTTCTTCCAGACGGGCTTCAAGAGATTTAAGATCTTCTTTTGCAAGCTCTATTAAATCCTCGTCTGATTCTTCTTCTATAATTTGCTTATTTTCCTGTATTTGCTGAATAACTTTTTTATATTCCCTAAATACCTCTACAATCTCAGAAAGCTCAGCATGTTCCTTTGCAAGCTTAGCATAAGTAGAATGATCAGAAATTATACCAGGATCAGAAAGCTTCGCAGAAATTTCCTCAAATTTTTTCTCTATAGCCTCAAGTTTGGTTAAATAAAATTTTGCTAAACTCATAAAGACTTACTTTTTGCTTGCCTCCAACTTTTTGTAAAAATCAGCATATTTTTTCATAAATTTTTCTATTCTACCCTCAGTATCTACAAACTTCATTTCTCCTGTAAAAAAGGGATGACACTTAGAGCAAATTTCTACCCTTATTTCTGGTTTAGTAGAACCTACGGTAAATTCATTACCACAGGCACATCTTACTACAGCTTCAGGATAATACTCAGGATGAATCCCTTTTTTCATTTTAACACCTCTCCTTGTTTAATTTATGATTTGCTTGAAAATATATACCAGAATTTTTAAAACTCAAGAGAGCGCCCCCGGAGGGACTCGAACCCCCAACCTACGGCTTAGAAGGCCGCTGCTCTATCCAATTGAGCTACAGGGGCAATTTTTTACATTAAATTTTAATCAATTTTTTTATTTTGACAAGTGCTTTTTTAGGTTTATAATAATTACTATGAAGCTGGAAATAACCAGTTTTTTTGAAAACTTAGAAGAAGAAAAAATTGTTGACTTGTTTAACTCTGATTATCCCTGGGATGCTCTTAAAAAACTTAAAGAATATCTTTCCGATATTATACCTGAACTCCCTGAAAGAATTCCTTTAAAAACTCCTCTTCCTGAAAGCATATTTATTACTATAGAAAAAGAAATTATCCCTCTTAAAGAACTGGAAATGAATGAAGGAGAATATTATTTTAAGGGAGAGAAAATAGAAGGTGCAATTCTTTATGCAGGTGCGATTTTAATGGATAGAAAAGTTTTTTTTGAAAAAGGAGTAGTTGTAGAACCCTGTGCTATGATTTCAGGACCTGCTTATTTTTCAGAGGGAACACAAATAAGGCATGGGGCTTATGTAAGAGGGAGTGTTTATACTGGGAAAAAAGCTGTGATTGGGCATACTACAGAGGTTAAAAATAGCATTTTTTTCAGTTTAGCAAAGGCTGCTCACTTTGCCTATGTTGGTGATAGTATCTTAGGAAAAGATGTAAACCTGGGAGCAGGAACAAAACTGGCTAATTTAAAATTTTTAAAAAAAGAAATTGTCTTTTCTTTAGAAGGAGAATACATCCACACTGGATTAAAAAAATTCGGAGCTATTCTTGGAGATAAGGCTCAAACTGGTTGTAATGCAGTTTTACAGCCAGGAACTGTGCTGGGTAAAAAATCTTTTGTGTTTCCAGGAAAGGTTGCAGGTCCAGGAATTTTTCCTCCTGGAACAAAAATAAAATAAAATTATTTAAAACAAATCTCACAGAAGAAAGGGAAAGAGATGCAGAAGAATAATTGGCTGATTCAGTTTAAACTCCAGATTGAAAGACTCAATCTTACAAAAGAAAATAAGTGGCAATTATATCTATATTTCCCTTCTCAGGTGCTTTTTTTAGATATTGAAACCGAGGGATTATCTAAGGAAAGAAATGATATAACCCTTATAGGAATTTACAAAAATGGAGTTTATAGACCTTTTATAAAAGATATAAATCTGGAAAAGTCTGTAAAATTTTTAGAGAGCACTCCTATTTGGATAACTTTTGGGGGTGATAATTTTGATATACCTTTTATAAAAAAGAAGTTTCCCTTTTTGCAGACCCCTCTTGTTCATCTGGATCTTTTTTTTCTTACAAGAAGGATAGGGTTAAAAGGAGGTTTAAAGAAAATTGAAAAAGCTTTAGGAATTTCAAGAGAAACAGATGGATTAAATGGATACGATGCGGTAAAATTGTGGAAAAAATGGGTAGAATGTAAGGATAAAAAAGCTCTTCAAAAACTGATTGTTTATAACAGGGAAGATGTAGTAAATTTAAAAAAAATAATGAATTATGTAGTAAAAAAACTTCATAGGTCAGGAGGTAGGAACTATGAAAATGTTAAGGAGCTCAGGGTATAGAATTCTTTTTCTTTTTTTGTTAGCTTTTAGTTTGGGTGTATTAACAAAGGTGCTCTGGGATAATGGTTATTTATTAAAAACTAAAACTTTAATTGCTGAAGATGGAGCTCATTTTTCCAGCGACAATCTTAGGCTGGCTCAGAAAATTTCTGAGGCTTTTTCTTATGTAGCAGAAAAAGCTTCGCCAGCAGTGGTTTATATAGAAACTGAAAAGGTGGTTTCCTTACCTTCTCAGCTCTTTCCCTTTGATTTCTTTGGAGATGATTTTTTTAAAAGATTTTTTTCTCCTCCTCGCTATAGGGAAAGAGGAGCTGGTTCAGGTTTTATTATTTCTCCTAATGGCTATATAGTCACTAATAATCATGTAGTCCATGGAGCTCAGAAAATAACTGTAAAACTTGCAGATGGAAGAACTTTTAAAGCAAAAATTATAGGAACTGATCCTTTTTCAGATATAGCCCTTTTAAAAATAAATGCTAATAATCTTCCTACTTTGACCCTGGGAAATTCTGATTTGATAAAACCTGGAGAATGGGTAATAGCCATTGGTAATCCTTTTGGACTAACTCATACAGTAACTGTAGGTGTAATAAGTGCGAAGGGTAGATGTGGGATAGGGATTTCTGATATTGAAGACTTTATTCAAACTGATGCAGCTATCAATCCAGGTAATTCAGGAGGACCTCTTTTAAATCTTAAAGGTGAAGTAATCGGTATGAATACTGCTATTTTTACCAGATCCGGTGGTTATATGGGAATAGGGTTTGCCATTCCAAGTAATATTATAAAAACCGTTGTAGAACAGCTCAAAACCAAAGGAAGGGTTGAAAGGGGTTTTCTGGGAGTAATGGTTCAAGACCTCACTCCTGCTTTGGCTAAGGAGCTGGGACTTCAAATTTCAGAAGGTGCTTTAATTACAGAAGTTTTACCACATTCTCCTGCTGCTAAAGCTGGACTAAGAGAAAAAGATGTTATTGTAAGATATAATGGAAAACCTGTAAAAAATGCCTCAGAACTTAAAAGTTTTGTGCTTTTAACCAAACCTGGAACCACTGTAATTCTTGATGTTATAAGAAATGGCAAAAAGATTAAAGTAAAAATTAAAATTGAAGCTCCTAAGAAAAGTTACTTTATTTCCAGAGCTGAGTATAAGGATCTTCAACAATTTCTGGAAAATTTAGGACTTGTAGTAGATAACATTACTCCAGAAATAGCTAGAAAGCTTGGTCTTCCCAATACCAAAGGAGTAGTTATAAAAGAGATTATCCCTGAGACTCCAGCTGATTATGCAGGACTTACTCCAGGACTTATCATTGATGAAGTAAACGGAAAGAAAATAAGGAATTTAAGAGAGTTTTATAAAGCTTTGAAACCTTCGTTAAAAACCAAAAGAGTTTTCTTAGGAATAAGAACCTCCCGCGGTAGATACTATCTTACTCTGAGCTTAGAGAATGAATAAAAAAGTAGTTTTTTTACTTGTTGCGATTTTTTGCCTGTGGATCCTTTCTTTTTCTGCCTTTGCCTCTCAGGTAGTGGATAAGATTGTAGCTGTAGTAGGAGATAAATTTTTAACTCTTTACGAACTAAATGAAATGTGCAAACCTTATTTTGAAAAGTTTATTAATCCAGACCTCCCAGAAGAAGAAAAGGAAAGGATCAAAAAAGATATTCAGCAGAAAATTTTACGGACCTGGATTGAAGAAAGTGTTTTGGAAATAGAGGCTAAAAAATATGGACTTACTGTAAGTGATGCAGAAATAGAAAACTATTTAAAAGCTGAAATTAACTTGCTGGGAGGGGAGGAAAAATTTAAAAATTTTTTAAAATCTCAGGGCTTAACTTTTAAAGAATACAAAAAAAAATTAAAAGATAAGTTATTAAAAATAAAACTGGTTCAAATTCAGATTCATCAAAAAGTTTTAGTAACTCAAGAGGAGTTAAAAAAGGCTTATCAGGAAGCTATTAAACATTATGATAAAAGTTACAAATATTGGATTTCTGTTTTGATTATCAAAGAGGATAAGCTGCTCTCTGAGGCAATCTTTCAGGAGATATTAAAAGGAAAGTCTTTTGAAGAAATCTATAAATCTAATCCACAACAGGTTCAATTAATAAAGGAGGAAGTTTTTAAGAAAAATGAGCTTGCTCCTGAAATCCTGAAAAAACTGAAAAATCTGAAACCAGGAGAGATTACAGAGCCTATTAAAATTGGGAATAGTTATTATATAATAAAGCTTATCAAAGCTGGTTTTGATCGTCCTCCCAGTTTTGAAAAAATGAAGCCTCAACTTTATAAAGTGCTTTTTGAAAAGAAAGCACAAAAATTTATAGAAAATTGGATTAAAGAGCTGGAGGACAAAAGATATATTAAAATTTATCTTTAATTTGAGATGCTTTTTTCTTCTGAAGTTCTTGTTCTTTCCAAGGAAAAACTGGGTGAGATAGACCTATTACTGGAGCTTTTAAGTCCAAAAGGAAAGATAAGGGCAATTGCTAAGGGAGCTCAAAAAAGTCGTCGGAGGTTTGTTAATCTTTTAGAGGAATTTAATCTGCTAAAAGCTCACTTCAGAAAGACAAAAAAGGGTAAACTTCCCATTCTGGAAAAAGCTGATCTTTTATTTTTGCCAGAAAGTATAAGATACGATTATAAAAAGTATATCTTTTTTTCGTATATAGGAGAACTGATTTCAAAAATAAGTTTTTCAGAACAGGATGTGGATTACTTCTGTTTTATAAAAGATTTTATTCAAGAGCTGGAGAAAAATGAGATTTCCTGGGTTTACAAACCTTATTTTGAGCTGAAAGTATTAAAACTTTTGGGATGGGAACCTCAATTATTTAGGTGTGTAAAATGCGGTTATAAACCTAAAAAAATTTTTTATTTTTCTGTTACAGCAGGGGGGATACTTTGCTATAAGTGTAAGGATGAAATAAGTGAATTTTTGGAGTTTCAAGTTATTGATATTTTACAAAATTTAATTAAAATGCCTTTAGATTTAAAAAATTTGTTAAAATTTGAAAAAAAAGTGGAGTTATCTCCGAATATCAAAAGAAAAATTCTTAAAATCTCTGAAGATTTCCTTAAATTCTTTTTGTTTTTTGATATAAACTCGTTAAAATTCTTAAAAGAAACAGGAGGATTTTAGAATTATGGATAAGTTTTTTAATGGAAAAATTTTTGAAGAAAAGCAATATGTTTTAGAAGGGCTTGCAGCAAAGGAGTCTTGGAGATTATTTAAGATTCTGGCTGAGTTTGTTGAGGGGTTTGAGATTTTACCCAGGGTTTATCCTGGTGTTACTATTTTTGGCTCAGCCAGAACTCCTGCTGATCATCCTGATTATAAAAAAGCAGAAGAGCTGGCTAAACTTCTGGTAAAAGCTGGTTTTTCAATTATTACAGGTGGTGGACCTGGTATTATGGAAGCTGCAAATAAAGGTGCTGCAGAAGCAGGAGGATATTCTGTAGGGCTTAATATAAAACTTCCTTTGGAACAGGAACCCAATCCTTATGCTAATATTAAATTGGAGTTCAGATACTTTTTTGTAAGAAAGGTTATGATGGCAAAGTATTCAGTAGCATTTGTATTTTTCCCTGGAGGATTTGGGACCTTAGATGAACTTTTTGAGGTGCTTACCCTTATTCAAACAAAAAAAATCAGACCCGTGCCTATTGTAATGATAGATAAAAATTTTTGGGAACCCCTTTACAGATGGATGAAAGACTGCCTTATACCAAACAATAAAATTTCTCAAAAAGATGTGGAGTTATTTAAAATTTTAGATACCCCAGAAGAAGCTTTAAAACATATTAAGGAATATTTATGGATTTAAAACAAAGACACCTTTTAGACATTGCTTCTTTATCTAAGAATCAGATTGAAGAGATTTTAGATTTAGCAATTAAATTGAAAGAAGTTTTATACAGACCTATTCCCAAGGTTCCTACTTTAAGAGGTAAATTGATTATTCATTTATTTTATGAACCTTCTACTCGCACCAGATTTTCTTTTGATCGTGCAGCTAAAGTGTTATCTGCTGATACACTCTCTTTTACTGCTAAGGGTTCAAGCATAGAAAAAGGGGAAACGCTTTTAGATACAGTTAAAAACTTAGAGGCTATTGGAGCTGATTTATTTGTTGTAAGGCATCCTGTAGCAGGAGCTCCTCATTTTATTGCACGCTATAGTAAAGTGCCTGTAGTAAATGCTGGGGATGGAGCTCATGAGCATCCCCCCCCAGCTCTCCTTGATTTGCTTACTGTAAAAGAAAAACTTGGAAGATTATCAGGGCTGAAAGTAGCTATTATAGGAGATATAAAACACAGTAGAGTAGCGCATTCTGATATTTTAGCCTTTCAAAAGATGGACTCTAAGGTTTATGTAACAGGTCCTGCTCCCCTTCTGCCTGATCCAAAGGAAGAAAAATATTATAAACTCTCAGAAGATAGTTTTAAAATTTGTCTTTCTTTAAAAGAAGCTATAAAAGAAGCTGATGTGGTTATAGCTCTAAGAATTCAAAAAGAAAGACACGGTAAGGCTATCATTCCAAGTTTTCAGGAATACCATGAGTTTTTTGGGCTTAAACCTGATTATTTAAATTTAATCAAGCCTCAAGCTTTACTTATGCATCCAGGACCTATAAACTGGGGTATTGAACTCTCTCCTGCACTTGAAAAATATCCCTTTCAGGTAATTCTTGATCAGGTGGAAAATGGAGTAGCTGTAAGAATGGCTATTTTATTAACTCTTTTAACTGGTGGACAGAGCTATGAGGGTGCTAATTAAAAAAGGAAGAATTATAGATCCATCTCAAAACCTGGATTGTGTGGGAGACCTTTTAATTGAAAACGGTAAAATTGTAGGGATTGAAAAAAATATAGAACTAAAAGACGATGTTAAAGTTATTTCAGCAGAAGGTTGCTGGGTGTTACCTGGTTTGGTGGATATGCATGTTCATCTTAGAGATCCTGGACAGGAATGGAAAGAGGATATTGAGACAGGAACCCGAGCAGCTTTATATGGTGGAGTGCTTAGAGTTGCCTGTATGCCCAATACCACTCCTCCAAATGATTCTCCAGAGATTACTTCTTATATTTTGAAAAAAGCCCAGGAAAAAGGGTATGTAAAGGTTTATCCCATAGCCTGCATTACTAAAGGACAAAAAGGAGAAGAAATTACTGAGTTTGGAAGACTCAAAGAAGCAGGAGCAATAGGAGTTTCTGATGATGGGAAGTGGGTTCAAAATTCAGAGGTAATGAAAAGGGCTCTTCTTTATGCCAAACATTTTGATCTTGCAGTTATTTCCCATTGTGAGGATATAAACATTTCTCAGGGAGGGCAAATTAATGAAGGATATTTTTCAGCCAAACTGGGATTAAAAGGTGTGCCAGCCTCTGCAGAAGTAATAGCAGTTGTAAGGGATTTAATCCTTGCCAAAGAAACAGGAAAGTCCATTCATCTGGCACATCTTTCTACCAAAGAAGTTATACCTTTCTTAAAATGGGCAAAGGAAGAGGGAGTTCCTTTTACAGCAGAAACCTGTCCTCATTACTTTACCCTTACAGAAAAAGAAGTTGATAATTACAATACACTTGCAAAAGTAAATCCCCCTTTAAGGACTGAGGAGGATGTAGAAGCTATTAAGCAGGCTTTAAAAGAAGGATTAATAGAAGTTATTGCAAGCGATCATGCACCTCATAGTGTGCTGGAAAAAGAAGTAGAGTTTGAACTTGCCTCTCCTGGAATGATAGGGCTTCAGCTACTTCTTCCTCTTAGTTTAAATCTGGTAAGAGAGGGTTATCTTACGCCTTTAAAATTAGCTGAATATTTAATTCTTAATCCCTCCAAGGTATTGGGAATAGAGCCTCCGAGTTTTAAAAAAGGATCTAAAGCAGAACTTATTATAGTGGATCCTGAAAAAAGCTATGTATTAACAGAAGAACTCATTAAGTCTAAAAGTAAAAATACTCCTTTCTTAAATAAAGAATTAAAAGGATTGACCAAACTGGTTATTCTGGAAGATAAAATAATAGATCTTACTCAACCAGGTGTGTAATTTTCTACACACCTGTTAGTTTAAATTCACACTTGAATATAATCAAAATCTCTTTATAATCCTCAAAAGCCTTAAAGATTTGAGTAGGTATAAAACTTGCTTCTTAATATATAAAAATTCCTGAAAAAGGATGAATGAGATGGAGTATCAGAGAACCTTAGCTAAAAAGATTGTTTTGGAAGATGAGGGAATATTTACAGGTAAAAATATCAAGGTGGAGCTTGAGCCTGCAGAGGAAAACACTGGAATAATTTTTATAAGAGCTGATCTTCCTTCCAAACCTGCTATTCCTTTAAGTATAGAGAATGTTATAGGGCTTGATGGAGCAACTGCAGTAACAGATGGAGAAAATTTTATTTATCTTGTTGAGCACTTACTCTCGGCTTTGCATGCTCTTAGAATAGATAATGTTATTGTAAAAGTATATGGAGAGGAAATTCCTCTTTTTGATGGTTCTTCTTATCCCTGGGTTAAAAAGATACAGGAAACTGGTTATAGATTTTTATTTTCTCCCAGAAAGAAATTAAGGATAAAAAAGCCGTTTCACTATCAAAATGGCACAGGTTATATAACCTTTAAGCCTTCCAATACTTTAAAGATAAAAGCTTCTATTTATTTCAAACATCCTCTAATAGGATTGCAAAAACTGGAAACTGAAGTTACTCCAAAAGTTTATCTTAGAGAAATTTGTTTTGCAAGGACTTTTGGCTTTAAGGACATTATTTTTGAAAGGAAAAGTAAGGGTATATTAAAGGGAGGTAGCCTCTCTAATGCCATAGTTCTTGACAAAGACAGGGTGTTAAATCCTGAGGGATTGAGAAGCTCTGATGAGTTTGTAAGGCACAAAGTTCTGGATATAATTGGAGACCTTTATACCTTGGGGATTCCTTTAGTAGGAGAAATAGAGGCAGTTTATTCCCATCACAGACTGCATATAGAAGCTTTAAAAAGCCTTTTTAAAGCTGGACTTCTTGAAGAAGTGGAAAGCAGAGCACTTACTTTTGTAGTAGTTCCCAAGAAGCTCTGTAAGATGGATTAAATTTGTTTTATTTTTCTTTTATTTTTTCTTATACAATGACCGAGTCCATTTCGTTTTTCTAAAATTTTTACCAGTTAAAAAAATCAAACTGACAATTTTTATCTTTTTGAATATGCTGTAAATCTATTGTGTTTCATGAATAGCATATATTCTTAAGGTATAAAATAAGGCTTGAAAAAAGCTTTTACTTGGCAAGTGCTTAAAGTGATATAAAATAAAACGAATAAAATGTAACAGGAGAGTTTATGAAATTTCACAATATCTTAAAAAAAATCGGTAATACTCCAATAATTAAACTAACAAAAATAAAAGTCAAGCCTTCTGTAGAAATCTGGTGTAAATTGGAAAGTGAAAATCCAGGAGGCTCTATTAAAGACAGACCAGCTCTTTTTATGATTGAGGATGCAGAAAAAAAGGGTCTTTTAACTCCTGAGAAAACAGTAATTGAAGCCTCAAGTGGAAACACAGGTATAGGGCTTTCTTTGGTGTGTGCAGTAAAGGGTTATAAGTGTATGATTGTTATGTCTGAATCAGCTTCTATTGAGAGAAGGAAGATTATGCAAGCCTTTGGGGCTGAGATTTTTTTAACTCCAGCAGAAAAGGGCACCGATGGGGCTATAGAAGCAGTTTATGAGTTGTTGCGAAAGTTTCCTGACAAATACTTCTGCCCTGATCAATACAATAATCCTGCTAACTGGTTGAGCCATTATCACAGCACAGGTCCTGAGATTTGGAGGGATACAGAAGGTAAGGTTACCCATGTGGTATGCGGACTTGGAACCACTGGCACAGCTATGGGTATAGCCAGGTTTGCCAAAGATAATAACCTTCCTTTTAAAGTAATTGGTGTGGAACCAAATCCAGGTCATAAAATTCAGGGTCTAAAAAACATGAAAGAGTCCTATCCACCAAGTATATATAACAAAAAACTTTTGGAAAAGGTTATAAATGTAGAAGATGAAGAAGCTTATTACTGGGCAAGAAGACTTGCTAAGGATGAAGGGATTTTTGTAGGAATGAGTTCTGGAGCTGCACTCGCAGGTGCACTAAAAATTGCAGAAGAAATAGATGAAGGTCTTATTGTAGTAATTTTTCCTGATGGAGGTGAAAGATACCTTTCAACTCCTCTCTGGAGCTTTAATATTTCCAGAATAAGCTCTGAAACTGAAGCGGATTTAATTCTTACCAACACTTTCTCAGGAAAAAGAGAACCTTTTTATTCCTTAACTCCTTACGAGGTTAAGATTTATTCTTGTGGTCCAACTTTAAACATAAGACCTCATATAGGACTCTATAGAAGACTTCTTACTGTAGATATTTTAAAAAATTATCTAAAACTAAAAGGGTATAAAGTTAAGCATATTGTAAATTTAACGGATTTTGATGATAAAACCATAAATGAATCACTTAAGAGGAATTTGGATTTAAAAGATTTAACCTCTCAGATAGAAAAAGAATTTTACCATGACTTAGAGTGGCTAAAGATTGATAAAGCTGATTTTTATCCCAAGGTAAGTGACCATTTAGAAGAGATGAAAGAACTTGCTTTAAAAATTCTGGAAAAAGATAAAGCTTATGTAAAGTTTTCCTCTCTTTATTTTGACATTTCCAGATTTCCTGATTATGGTAAGCTTTCTAAAATAGATTTAAGGTATCTTAAGCCAGGAGCAACTATAGATCTTGAGGAATACGACAAAGAAGAGCCTTTTGACTTTGCTCTTTTAAAAAGGGTGCAGATACTGGAATTAAAAAAGGGTTATTTTATAGACACACCTTTTGGGAAAGTAAGACCAACCTGGCATATTCACTGTGCTACTTTAATTTTAAAATACTTTGGAGAGGAAATAGATATTTTTACCAGTAGTAGTGATCTTATTTTTCCACATCATGAAAATACAAGGGCTGTAGCAAAGGCAATAACAGGAAAAGAACCCGCTAAATACTGGATACATACTGGACTTACTTTTTTTAATGGAAAAAAATTATCCTCTGAGAACAGAATTACTGTAGAAGATATAAAAAATAAAGGATTTTCTGGAAGAGCTTTAAGATTTTATTTCTTACGAACTCACTATAAAAATCCTTTTAATTTTACCTGGAAAGCTCTTGAGGAAAGTAACCGAATTCTTAAGAAAATTGACAAGTATATTGCTTTTTTAGAGGCAAGCCCTGAGATTTTAGAGAAAAAAGAAGAAGTATGGAAAATTTTAAAGGATTTTGAGGAAAACTGGCAAAAAGCATTAAAAGAAGATTTGAATACCCCTGTAGCTATTTCAGAACTTATAACTTTTTTTAAAAAAATATATCCTTATTTAAAAGAAGGGCTGCCTGTAGAGTTTAAAGAAAAGGTCTGGAACTCTTTGAAAAAATTTAATCAGATTTTTAAGATTCTAAAGTTTCCTCAAAAAGTAGAAGATAGAGAGATTCTGCAAAAAATAGAATTAAGGCAAAAAGCAAGAAGTGAAGAAAACTATGAATTAGCTGACAAAATAAGAGATGAGCTTGAAAGGCAAGGATATTGGGTATTTGACCTTCCTTCTGGAACAAAAGTGATAGCTCTAAAAGAGGAGTTATGAAAACAGCAGAGCTTTTAATGGAAATGTATAAAAGGCTTTATGATTATTTTGGACCGCAGCACTGGTGGCCTGCTGAAACACCTTTTGAGGTTTGTGTGGGTGCAATTCTTACCCAGAATGCCAGCTGGCAAAATGTAGAAAGGGCTATAAAAAATTTAAAAGAGAAAAATCTGCTGGATCCTTTTAAAATTTACAAATTACCTCTAAACACGCTTTCTCAGGTGATAAAGCCCTGCGGTTTTTATAATATAAAAGCAAAAAGATTAAAAAATTTCGTAAAGTTCTTAGTAGAAAAATATGAAGGAAATTTGAATAAATTATTTGCTAAAGAACTTCCTGAAGTAAGAGAGGAACTTTTGAGTTTAAAAGGGCTTGGAAAGGAAACTGTGGATAGTATGCTTTTGTATGCAGGAAACTTCCCAATTTTTGTGGTGGATGCTTATACTTATAGAATTTTAAATCGCCATTATCTTATTCCTGAAGAAACCACCTATGATGAAATGCAGAGTTTATTTATGGATAATCTTCCTCCTGATCCTCAGCTTTTTAATGAATACCATGCCCTTCTTGTTGCCTGCGGAAAGAATTTTTGCAAGAAAAAAGAGCCTCTTTGCGAGAGATGTCCGCTAAAGGAGTTGAGGTGAACAAAGGATGTATAGGAAGTGAATATTTCAGAGAAAGGGTATTATGTTTTGGATTTTATTTGCAATTCTTGCTGGTTTTTTTGTTGCTTTGAGTGATGCTTTAAATAAGAAATTTCTTTCTTCTTCTGGTTATCCTTATATGGTTATAGCCAGAACCTTAGGAGCCCTTCCTTTTTTGTTTCCCTTTTTTGTTTATTTAACCTTGTCCCAGCACAAATTTGTCTATTTTACTCCAAAATTTATTCTGGTTGTTTTTGTCCTTTTATGCTTAGAGCTATTAGCTGCTCTTCTTTATATGCGAGGTATTCAAGTCTCTGACCTTTCTCTAACCCTTCCCTTCCTTTCCTTTACACCTGTTCTTATCATCCTTACAGGCTATATTTTTCTAAAAGAAAAAATTTCTTTAATTGGTGCTTCTGGAATACTTTTTATTGTATTGGGAAGTTATTTTATAAATCTGCCATCTATAAAAAAGGGATGGCTTGCTCCTTTTAAAGCCATCAAAAAAGAAAAAGGAAGTTTTTTACTTCTTCAGGTAGCTTTTATTTATTCTATAACCTCTGTTCTTGGTAAAAAAGGACTTCTTTTAACTGATCCTCTCTGGTTTGCCTGTTTTTATTTTTCTATTTTAGGAGTCTTTGCAACCTTTGGAATAAAGATTATTTACAAAGTTTCTCTAACCAAATTTTTAAAAAAACATTATAAGGCTATAGCTCTGGTTGGTTTTACTCAGGCTCTTATGTGCTTCTGCCACATGATAGCTTTAAGTCATATTGAAACTGCCTATATGATAGCCTTAAAAAGAACCAGCATCCTTTTTGCAGTGCTTCTGGGATACATTATGTTTAGAGAGAGCCACTTTATTTTAAGGCTTTCTTCTGTTATACTAATGCTTATAGGAATTTTAATTATAACTTTTTTTAAATAAAAAATGCAAAAATTCAAAGGGTATATTCAAATTTATACAGGAGATGGGAAAGGTAAAACCACTGCAGCTATAGGATTAAGTATAAGAGCAATTGGAGCAGGTCTAAAAGTAGCTTTTGTTCAATTTTTTAAACCTGGGACTTCAAGCGAGGTAAAAGTTTTGAAAAAATTTTTTCCAGAGCTTTATTATAAAAACTTTGGTAAAGAAAAGTTTGTTAAAGGAAAAATAGAAGAAGAATTAAAGGACTTAATTTTAAAAGGATGGGAAGAAGTTAAAAAGCTGGTAATTTCTAAGGAATATAATATAATTGTTTTGGATGAATTTACTTATGCTTTAAACTGGGGAATTATTAAACTTGAGGAGTTTTTAAACTTTTTAAAAAATAAACCTGAGGAGGTGGAAATTATTATTACTGGGAGGCAGGCTCCTCAGGAATTAATAGAAATTGCTGATTTAGTGGTGGAGATGAAAAAAATTAAGCATTATTTTGATAAAAAAGTCCCTGCGAGAAAAGGAATTGAAAAATGAAAGAAAAGATTATTCAAAAAGTAATTGATGGAGAAAGACTAAACAAAGAAGAGGCTTTAGAGCTTTTTAATTTTGAGCTTGCTGAACTTGGATATCTTGCAAGGCTGGCAAGATTTAGACTAAATCCAGAAAGAATTGTTACATATGTAGTGGATCGCAATATTAATTATACAAATATCTGTATATCTGGATGTAAATTTTGTGCTTATTATAAACCTCCTGGTTCACCAGATGGTTATGTTCTTTCTTTTGAAGAACTTGGTAAAAAAATAAGGGAAACTATAGAACTGGGTGGTTATCAGATTCTGCTTCAGGGAGGGCTTCATCCTGATTTACCTTTAGAGTTTTACGAAGAAATGCTTAAATTTATAAAAACAAACTTTCCACAGATCCATATTCATGGTTTTTCTCCTCCAGAAATAGTGCATTTTAGTAAAATTTCTGGATTAACTATAGAAGAAGTTTTAAAAAGGTTAATAAAAGCTGGTCTTGATTCTATTCCAGGAGGTGGAGCAGAAATTTTGTCTGATAGAGTAAGAAGTATTCTTTCTCCAAATAAAGCTACAACTGAAGAGTGGCTTTTAGTAATGGAAACAGCTCATAAACTCGGGCTTAAAACTACTGCTACTATGATGTTTGGGCATATTGAAACTGATGAAGAAATAATAGAGCATCTTTTAAAAATTAGAGCTCTGCAGGATAAAACCGGAGGATTTACAGCTTTTATCCCCTGGACCTTTCAGCCAAAAAATACCAAATTAAGTCATTTAATAAAAGCAGGTTCTGCAAAATATTTAAAAGTGCTTGCTATTTCAAGGATAGTGCTTGATAATATAAAAAACATACAGGTTTCCTGGGTGACACAAGGTCCTCACATTGCTCAGATTGCTCTGGAGTTTGGAGGAAATGACTTTGGAAGCACTATGATAGAAGAAAATGTAGTTGCTGCAACAGGGGTTTCTCATCGTCTAAGTGAAGACCAAATTAGGCACTATATCCAGAGTGCTGGCTATATTCCTAAAAGACGCAAGATGGATTACACAATAATAGAATAATGGAAGAAATACATCTTCAAAATTATCATCATTACCTTTTAAGAGCAAAGTGGATTTTTCCTGTGTTAACTCCTCCCATTTTAAATGGAGCTATAGAAATAAAGGGCAAAAATATTGTAAAAGTAGGAAATTATAAAGAGCTTTCTAAAGAGGTAACCTCTGCAAAAATTATAGATTTTGAAGAAGCTGTAATAGTTCCTTCTTTAGTAAATGCTCATACTCATTTAGAGCTTTCAGCTCTCAGGTTTAGAGTTCCTTCTACAGGTAATTTTATTTCCTGGGTAAAAAATGTAATTAAACTCAGGGAATCTCTTACTCCTGTTGAAATGAAGGAATCTGCTAAAATAACCCTTAATAACCTTTGGAAAGACGGTATTG